>JANPJC010000021.1:0-8286 GCA_031425315.1 Chitinophagales bacterium | reverse complement strand
GTTGAGCCTCGATGGCAGGTATGTACTGGCTGCAGGATATGCTATTGCAGGAGACAAGAAAAGTTTTGCATCGATATTGCCCGGATCATTTTCAGGTGAAGTGTCTGAAACACAAACCGGCGGTAGTTTTTACTCTCCTGTTCGCGATGAGGCGTTGGCTTTATCAACGCTGATTGAAACGGATCCTGCAAATGCTCAGATTCCGGTAATGGCTAAACATGTTCAGGACTATTTAAAACAAAAAAACTGGCTGAGTACACAGGAACGGGCATTTTCATTTCTTGCATTGGGCAAACTGGCGCGAAATGCGGCAGCGAGCAATGTTACCGCACAATTAAAAGTGAATGGTAAGTCAATTGCAACCGTCAATGGAAAATCAGCAGTGATAACTGACAAAACTGTTGCTGATCCCGGCGCGATTACAATAGAAACCAGTGGCTCAGGCGCACTATATTATTTCTGGGAAGCGGAAGGAATTGATGCCGCAGGAAATTATAAAGAAGAAGATAAATTTATTAAAGTGAGACGACAGTTTTTTGACCGTTATGGTAAAAAAATCACTGGTAACAATTTTAGTCGAAACCAGTTGGTGATTGTTGGTATAACGCTGGAAAACAGCTACGCGACACAGGTAGAGAATATTGTTATTACAGATTTGTTACCCGCAGGTTTTGAAATAGAAAACCCGCGAACCAAAGAAATTCCCGGAATGGACTGGATCAAAAATGTGTCCATCCCCACTGCATTGGATGTGCGTGATGACAGGATACATTTCTTTGTAGATCTCGGCTCTAAAATCCAAACTTATTACTATGCAGTGCGTGCGGTATCTCCGGGTGTTTACAAAATGGGCCCGGTGAGTGCAGATGCCATGTACAATGGAGAATACCATTCGTATCATGGCGGCGGAACGGTGAGGGTCAATGAATAAGTGCGAAGTACGAAGGGCGAAGGGCGAAGTAACAGCCGTCTCGGAAGGTCAATATGTGAATGGGTCAATAGGTGAATTCTGAAGTTGAATGCGCAAAGAGTAAGTATAATCCAGAACACAGGTAATCTCCGTGAATCTCCTGTATTGACCTCCGAGAATCTCCTTGTCCGGCTGTTTAGGCTGAAAGACAAATATTACATTGTATCAAATTGGAATAGTCACTTAATATCGTTGAATTAAGGAAAAATCCAAACTTCTAAGCGGTGCTTTTTTGAACCCCATAGACACAAAGTTGAATACCAGAGAAATATCTATGTGCCCCGTGAATCGTCAATCGGAACAACCTCGCAAAGTGAATGTGTGAATGTGTCAATAGGTGAATACTGAAGTTAGAAGTTGGTTTAGGGAATGCAGAAATCGCAACACTGTATTGGCTATTCACTACCGTCTCCCGACTACTGTCTATGTATAGGCTGTTTCTGTACAACTGCATTGGCTGTTTCTCTGTGTCCTTTGTTCCTTTGTGGCCCTCTGTGTCCAAAAATTGAATTTTCCTGCGGGTTGTCAGCCAAAATCAACGGTACCCAGTCGATGGATTAACGTAGAACATAAAACTTATAACGAAGAACCTGTATTGGCTGTTCCCTAACGTCTACCGCTACTGCCTATGTATTGGCATGTGTTAATGTAGAATGTAAAACTTATAACGTAGAACCTGTATCGGCTGTTCCCTACTGCCTATTGCCTTCTGCCTATTGCCTCCTACGGAAGATTCAAATAATGCTGCCCGGGCGTGTAATCATGCTCCAGTGCATTAATAACTGTCTGCAGATGTTTTTCGTTGCCGAGAAAATCGGCGTTGGAAGCATCAACAAAAAGAGTGGTGATATTGTGCTGACGGATATAATGGGTGTAGGTTTGCTGAATATTAAAAAGATAGTCGTCGCTGATATTCTTTTCATACGAACGGTTACGCTTTTTTATATTTTCCTTCACTTTACTTACCGGCGCATGAAGGTAGATGAGCAGATCAGGCTGAATCAATTGCTGATGTATAATTTCAAATAACCGTTGATACAGTCTGAACTCGTCTTCCGGCAGGTTGATTTTTGCGAAGAGCAAACATTTTGTGAACAGGTAATCAGAAATAGTTACCGATTGAAAGAGATCCTTCTGCAGCAACAAATCTTTGAGCTGTTTAAAGCGCTCAGCCATAAAAAATAACTCTAACGGGAATGCATACTGCGATGGGTTCTCATAGAACTTCGGCAGGAAAGGATTGTCTGCAAACTCTTCCAGGATCAAACGGGCATTGAAATGACGCGACAACAAATGAGCCAGCGTTGTTTTCCCTGCACCGATATTTCCTTCAATGGTGATGAAGTGATAATTCATATCGACTTTCAAACATAGTTTACCGCGGGGTAACAGCTATTCTTTCTTATTCACAATAGGCTCGAATTTATTCACAGCGAGAGGGTCTTCACATATCCGGAGCAGTTCCGAAACTGTCTTTTTGTATACCGGATGTACATAGTTTGGTGCAATTTCGTTCAACGGAACCAAAACAAAACGTCGTATAGCTATCCTGGGATGCGGTATTTCCAGGCCCGGTTCATTGATCAGCGATCGTTCATAAAAAAGGATATCAATGTCAATTGTTCGTGGCCCTAACGGAATATCACGGAATCGACCCATTTCATTTTCAATCTGTAAAATGGTGGTAAGCAAATGATAAGGAGTTAAATTGGTTTCAATGTGTAAAACCTGGTTGAGAAAATCGGGCTGATCCGAATTACCCCACGCAGCTGTTTCATAAAGGCCCGATTTGTTAATGATTGTGCCGCAACGTAAAACGATTTGGTTCTGCGCCTGCTGCATGTTGGCGAAGCGATCGCCCATATTGCCACCTATCAGTAAATAAACATCTTTCATCGATCCAAAATCACTTAGGGCCTCAAATATCATTATTTTTACCAGATTAAAAATTTGAACCATTGAAGAGTTTCTTTAAATATTTCTTTTCAGCGCTGCTGGCCCTGGTAGTATTTTTTGGCTTGATTTTCATTATTACGGTCGGAATTTTCGGCACCCTGTTGAATAAATCTGCTGTAACTATTCCTTCCAAAAGTGTGCTGGTAGTGGATTTGACAAATCCTTTCCAGGAGAAAAAAATTGAAAACCCAATCGTTGAATTAACGGGCAATACAGAAAATGAATCGCCATCATTGCACCAGCTAATCAGAATGATTGCTGCCGCAAAAACAGATTCATCGATTAAAGGCATTTATGTAGTGGCGACAGGAAATGCAAATGGTTTTGCTGCCAGCGAAGAAATAAGAGATGCTTTAATAGAGTTCAGGACCTCGGGCAAGTTTATAATTGCCTATGGAGACTATATTGATCAGCAGGCTTATCATGTAGTAAATGTGGCAGATAAAGTGTATTGCAATCCAAAAGGTTCACTGGATTGGAGGGGATTTTCAGTACAATATCTATACTTCAAAAAAGCATTGGAAAAACTCGAAATACAGCCACAGATATTTTACGATGGCAAATTTAAAAGTGCTACAGAACCTTTCAGGGAAGAAAAAATGACACCGGCCAACAGGCTTCAAACAGAAGCATGGCTGGGAGATATCTATGGTCATTTTCTATTAAAAACAGCTGAAAGCAGAAAATCAGATACCGCAAGTCTTCATGCAATGGCCAATGAATATACATTGCAGGATGGCAATGACGCAGTAAACAAAGGGCTATTGGATGGAGTGAAGTACGATGATGAAATAAAGACAGAATTTAAGAATCGTTTGAAATTGAAGGATGATGACAAGATATCATTTATTACACCTGGAACATATCTGGAGTCGGGCATATTAAACCAGGGTTATAAAAAAGAAAAAGTTGCAGTTGTTTATGCTGAAGGAGAAATCGTGTATGGCAGAGGTGATGACGGGCAAATTGGTTCAGATGATTACAAAGCTTTGTTGCGCAGACTGCGTTATAATAAAGATGTAAAAGCAGTAGTGTTAAGAATCAATTCGCCAGGCGGCAGTAGTTTGGCCAGTGAAATTATCTGGCGAGAAATTGAAATGTTGAAAAAGGCAGGTAAGCCGGTTGTTGTGTCTATGGGAGATGTAGCAGCCAGTGGTGGTTACTATATTGCCTGCAATGCAGATAGTATTTTTGCAGAGCCCAATACCATAACAGGCTCTATCGGTGTATTTGCTATCGTACCTGATTTTTCCGGTTTTATGAAAAATAAATTAGGGATCACATTCGATGGTGTTAAGACTGCAACTTATGCTGATGCGATGACGGTCACCCGACCGCTTAATCCCGGTGAAAAAAGAATAATTCAGAATGAAGTGGATAAGATTTATGTTGATTTTAAACAACGTGTTGCTGATGGCAGAAAGAGAGACACCGCCTATGTAGACAGTATCGCGCAGGGAAGAGTTTGGACGGGCATACGCGCGCAACAGATAGGTCTCGTTGATAAACTCGGTCATATCAAAGATGCTGTTGATTGTGCAGCGAGGCTCGCAAATATAAAAGAGTTTAATATCAGGGAATACCCGGAGCCTGTATCTCCATTGGAAATGTTTTTGGGTGGTGTCGGTAAACAGTACCAGGCAAAATGGATTAAAGAGGAAATCGGCGCAGAGCAATACAAGCTTTATATGGATATGAAGAAACTGCGGGAACAAACAGGTCAGCCATTGACCAGAATGCCTTTTGATTTGAATTTTCAGTAGAAGGTGCTTCGCACCTGAGTTCTTTTTTGCCGGGAAGGCGTAGAGACGGAAAGAAGATTTTAATAGAACAACCGTTGTCGGGTTGTGCGTTGCAGGTTCACAGCCAATAAAGGTTATAACTCCCTGCTAAGAACTTCCATTCGGCCAAGGGAAAGTCTTCAGTCAGGAGTCCTGAGTTACTAGTCAATATCTCCGTGAATCTCCTGCCTTTCATCTCCGGTTTTTTCTCTGTGTAACAAAAAAAGTTATAAGTTTTAAGTTTTGGGTTTTAGGTGAACAGCCAATACACAGATAGTTTTATTTGCTAAGATTTTTCGAACTTCAAGCGATCTTATAAAGTAATAAGTTTTAGGTAAATCTGTTGATCAGGCGGCTGTTTTCTCCGTTAAACTCAAACCCTCCGCTCAACTCCGTGGCCAAAGGAAAGTCGAAAGTCATCAGTCAAAAGTCAGTAGTCGGAAATATGACCGGGAAAGCTGTTCACTTCACACTTCCCAATTCGCACTTCGCACTTGTCTTACAATTACTTACTGTTATAAATCGTAATTTCGCGGTCTTCAACAGAAAAAATAAAGTGAATTTACGACTTATCAAACCGCTCTTAATAGGCCTTACAGGCGTTGGCCTTGTGATATTAGGAATTTCTGCATTATTACCATCACAGGTAATGACTTCAAAATGGGTATTAATCGATGGAGACAAAGACAGCATCCTGAATAAAATCAGGGATATTAATTCGTGGCCGAAATGGAATGGATTACTGCAACAGGTCAGTGAACTGGAAATCAGACAAAAGCCTTCACTCACGGACACAGGTAGCCGAATATACTGGAAAGACGCAAGAGGGCGCAGCAATGAAATCGTTGTAACAGGCAATAATGAAAAAGGGCTGGCTACTGATATGCTTGTAGAAGGCCAGCGACCCCTGCTCTCAGGCTTCAGTGTTGAAAAACGGCAGGCAGATTCTGTGCAGGTGGTTTGGTATATTGTTGAAGACCTTAAATGGTATCCCTGGGAAAAATTTTATGGCATGATGGCCGCAGATATGAAGGGACCGCAAATGCAGGAGAGTCTGAATCAATTTAAAGCCAGGCAGGAAAAAGGCAATAGGCAGTAGGAAACAGCCAGGAAACGGCTTTCACCCACGATTCAATTTCTTTGAATTGAGGATTACAATGCAAAACAAAAATGTGCCCGACAGTTCCTGGTGAATCGCTATACACTATAATTCTATTTGAAATAGTTGGTAAGACGCAGTTAACGTTAAGAAACAGTGAATGAACCTTAATAGTCGACGAATTTTAATTGAATCAGACTTAAGAGATCCCAAAGCTAATTTTGATCTTATTTCATCCACATTAATTGAAGATTGAATACTTAAACTTGAGACTGCGCCCTATTGCCTACTGCCTATTGCCAACTGCCTATTGCCTACTGCCTATTGCCTACTGCCTGCTCACTAATATTCAAGCTTTCTCAATTCCGGCGCTTTAAACCATGTAGCAACTGCTATTGCAATCGTCATACATCCCCCAAAAACTACCGCAGGAACAACACCAATTAATTTTGCAGCGGTGCCACTTTCAAAAGCTCCTAGTTCATTCGACGACATAATAAACATACTATTGAGAGAGGCCACCCGTCCGCGCATTTCATCGGGGGTTTTTAGCTGGAGGATCGTTGACCGTACTATCACACTGATACCATCAAGCATACCCGACATGAATAATGCAAATAAAGACAAAAAGAAAAATTCGGATAATCCAAACAAAATAATACTGAAACCAAAACCTACCACACATATCAACATCGTTTTACCCTGCATTTTTTTTAATGGCCTGAAAGTCATCAGCAGTAAAATTAATACTGCCCCAAGTGCTGGTGCCGATCTTAACATCCCTAATCCTTTCGGACCTGTTTCCAAAATAACATCTGCGAAATAAGGCAGCAACGCCGTTGCTCCACCAAAAAATACTGCAAAGAGATCGAGACTCAACGCGCCTAAAACTTCTTTTGTTCGCCACACAAAACGAAACCCTTCCCTTATGCTTTTTAACATCGGTTCACGCACCTGTGTCTCCGCTACCGGTTTGGGCTTGATCAACGCAGCTCCGAAAACGGCTATGCACATAAATAAAATCATCAGGAAAAATGTTTTAGTAATTCCTGTCGTACCGTATAGAATCCCTGCTAATGCAGGGCCTGAAACTGCTGCAATCTGCCAGGTTCCGCTATGCCATGTGATGGCATTGGGAAGATTTTCGCGGGGAACTAACTGACTTACCAATGCAAAGGAAGTGGGACCTGCAAAAACCCTCACGATACCGGTACAAAATACCACGCCATATATCACCCATAGAACGGTAGGCTTCGAAAATTGCCTGGCAGAGAAATCGCTTGTTATGAAGGCAAGCATCATCGTTAAAACAAGATTGCCGGCAATACTCAGCACGAGCATTTTTCTTTTATCATTCTTGTCAATCACATAACCCGAAAAAAAAGCCATTACAAATGCCGGCACAAATTCTACCAGACCAATCAATCCAATACTGAATGGATCTTTCGTTTTGTCGTACACCGTCCAGCTCACCAGCGTGGCCTGCATATTGAGTACGAAAATGAAAAAGAAACGGGAAAAGATATAGTTCCTGAATTCAGGAAACTTCAATGAATCAAAAGCAGTATGTCGGACGAATGACCTCATATCCCTAAAAGTTGTGCAAATATCTGTGATGGGGATGTATTTTCAAGATTATTTAAGTGAGCAGTAAGCAGCCAATACAAGACAGTAGACGGTAGACAGTAGAGAACAGCCAATACAAGTTAAAAACATGTTGGTGGTTATCTCCGTTAAACTCAAATACTCCGCTCAACTCTGTGGCCAAAAAAAGTTGTAAGTGGTAGGTTTTAGATAAATGAACAGTAAGCGGTAAGCAGTGAGCAGCGCATTCAAGGCATTCACGATTATAGAAGAGGCTGTTCTTTGTAGCGGAAAGGCATGCCTTGCCACTACAAAGAACAGCCAAAACATGTTGTAGGATTAAGTTGGATATTTTTTCGCAAATGCTTGAATTCACTCATTGACCCATTCACATATTCACCTTCCCTGGGAACTCTTACATTCACGTCTCACGATTCACGCCCCGTATGGCTGTTACTTCGAACTTCGCACTTCGTACCTCGCACTTCAAAACCCGCCATTCATCCAATGGCCTGTAAAATATTTTTGTTTTCATTATTTTTGGATAAGCGATGGAATCAATCAGGGAACAAATATTAATTCTTGTCAGTACTCCCATATACATCCTTATTATTGGATTGGAAATTTTATTGAGCCATTATCAGCATCGCAAACTTTATAGTTTCAGAGACAGCTTCGCAAATGTTTTTATGATGCTGATGAATGGCGCACTGGATCTTATGCTTCGTGGTGTATATATTGTCTTTCTTGAATATTGCTGGCGCCACCGTCTAATTGAAATTGAACATGCTTTAATATATTGGGTATTGTTATTACTCGCAGAAGACTTCATATATTACTGGCTGCATCGATTTGATCATGAAATCAGGTTATTCTGGGCAGTACATGTTACCCAT
>JANPJC010000020.1:0-17745 GCA_031425315.1 Chitinophagales bacterium | reverse complement strand
CTTGTGAGCACCGTGTTGATCAAGCAGTATGCAAAACCAGGAGCTGAAATAGTTTATGTTGGCAAACAGGGAGGAAGAGCAGGTTCCATGCCACAGGATAAAATTAATGACCTCCTGCTAAAATATGCGGTGGGTTCAAATATATTATTAAGGTTAAAAGGTGGTGACGTTTCAATATTTTCGAATATTCTCGATGAATTGGAAACGCTGATCAAAGCGGGAATTGCTTTTGAAATAGTCCCGGGTATTACCGCCGCGATGGGAGCAGCCGCATATGCCGGTATCCCGCTCACAGCAAGAGGAATGTCGACAGCAGTCAGATTTCTCACTTATTACAGGCCTGATCTTACTACTGAGGACGAATGGAAAAATGTTGCAGCAACCAGTGATACGTTGGTTTGGTATATGTCTGCAAAACCATTGCATGAATTAGCATCGAGGTTAATAAATTATGGCATGGCTGGCAGTAAACCTGCGGCTATTGTTGAACAGGCTACCACACCTTTCCAGAAAATCTCATTTACCAGCCTTGATAAATTAGCACACGAAGGGGCTTCCATTGTGGTGAAATCGCCTGCACTGTTAATTATCGGCGATGTTGTGACTTTGCATAAACGTTTTGAATGGTTCACTGCAATTGAAACTGAAATTCCTTATTTCGATCAGGTGCCTGCTGCCAATACTCAACCATTAACGAACAATTCAGATAAAAATAATTTACCGCTTCATGCTGCCAGGGTCTAAACTGAAAACACTGCAGGAGCTTATTGATGGCTCCACCCGCGATGAACTGATATGGATGAACGGGTACATATCAGGACTTGTCACTCCATTGAAAGATTTCAATGGAAACGGGCAAAACGGGCATTCAACTATTGTAAAAAAGATTTCAATTGTATTTGGAACAGAAACAGGCAACTCAAAGAAATTGGCAACTGAATTGGCTGCATTGGCCAAACAAAAAGGCATTAATGTAAAATGCACTGGCGTAGATCAGTACCGCCTTTCGGACCTTGACAAGGAAGAATTTTTCTTCGTTGTTATCAGCACTCACGGTGAAGGGGAACCGCCGGGGCCTGCCAAGAAATTCTATGATGCTGTAATGGCCAGAACGACAACATTACCACATCTTCGTTTTGCAGTACTCGCACTCGGCGATACTTCATATCCTCTTTATTGCAAAACGGGTGAGGATATCGATGGTCATTTTATAAAGCTGGGCGCAAAACAATTGCTACCACTGCATAAATGTGATGTTGATTTTGAAAAGCCTGCAAAAGTTTGGTTTGATAAGGTATTATCGATTACTGAAAAAGGAGAGAGTGCTTCAAAACTGGCAGGTAATGTGCAAGCGGTAGCACCAAAAGGGGAAAAGAAAATTTATAACGGCATCATTCTTACTCATTTAAATCTAAATGACAGGGGATCTGAAAAAGTGACCTGGCATATTGAGATTGGAGCAGAAGAGCCGGTTAATTACGAACATGGAGATGCAATTGCAATTATTCCTCACAACCGGAAAGAAGTAATAGACAGGATAATTACATTAACCGGAATTGATGAAAGTAAAGTGGTTGAATCAGGGAAGCACAAAGAAACCGTTCGTGTATTGCTAACTGAAAGGCTAAACATTTGTTATTTGCTTTCTTCAGCAATTAAAAAATATGCAGTAATCACTCAGCAGGAAATACCCGATACGCGCATGGATCTAATTGATTTGTTGCGCATATATCCGGTTAAAAATCCAGAACAGTTTGAAGAAGTTATAAAAGTATTGCCAGTAATTGCACCGAGACTGTATTCCGTTTCTTCTTCGCCACTTGTTAATCCAAACGAAGTACATCTTACGGTCAGCAGGCATGCTTATTTGAAACAGGAAGAAAAACATGTCGGCCTTTGCAGCACATTTCTGGGCGATTTATCGGTGAATTCCGCAATCAGTTTTTATGTTCATCGTAACAGGTCGTTCAAACTCCCAGCTGATGATAAGAATGTAATAATGATTGGTCCCGGAACAGGGATAGCTCCTTTCCGTTCTTTTCTGGCTGAAAGAGATGCAAGAGGCGCCACGGGGCAGAACTGGTTCTTCTTCGGTGAACAGCATTTTGCATCTGATTTTTTGTACCAATCAGAAATGCAGATGTTTTATCAGACAGGGGTACTCAATAAAATTCATCTTGCTTTTTCGAGGGATCAGCAGGAAAAAATATATGTACAACATCGCATGATTGAGCAGGGTAAGGAATTGTTTGAATGGCTCCAGGGCGGTGCTTATGTATATATCAGTGGTACTAAAGATCCGATGAGTAAAGATGTAGAAAAAGCGTGGCTTGATATAATTGTTCACCACGGTAAAAAAACGCCTGAGGAAGCAAATGCTTATTGGGAGAGTATAAAGAAAGAAGGTCGCTATCACAAAGACGTATATTAATTTAAAACCTTATCAATTTATAACTATTGGCAACGCCACAGAAATTATCACCCGTTGAAAGAATTAAGCTGAGCAGTGATGCTTTAAGAGGTAGTCTGAAGGAAAGTCTTACAGATGAAATCACTGGTTCACTTCGTGAAGATGATCAGTCGCTGATAAAATTTCACGGATTGTATCAGCAGGATGACCGCGACAGAAGAGAGGAACGGGCAGAGAAGAAATTAGAATGGTTGTATTCATACATGATTCGGCTTCGTTTGCCTGGCGGGTTGATAACGCCGGAACAATGGACTGGGATACATCATATTGCCGGTGAACATTCTACAGGTACAATTAAAATTACAACCAGGCAAACCATACAGTTACACGGTATAGTTAAGACGCATATTAAGCCAACAATTAAGGCATTTAATACTATTCATCTCGATTCAATTGCAGCTTGCGGCGATGTAAACAGAAATGTTACCTGCAGCTCCCACCCTTCTGTATCGGCATTACACGAAGAAGTATTTGGATATGCGGCAAAAATCAGTGAGATGGCCTTGCCCAAAACCAAAGCTTACTATGAGATTTGGCTGGATGAAGAGCAGTTGCTGAACAAAGAAGAAGAGAAAGATCCATTGTACGAAGATCGTTATCTGCCGAGGAAATTTAAAATCGGAATTGCCATACCTCCCGATAATGATGTTGACGCTTTTGGTAATGATATAGGTATGATTGCGGTGATTGAAAATGGAGAATTGAAAGGTTTTAATATCGCAGCAGGCGGTGGCCTGAGTACAACTCACGGTAATCCCCAAACGTACGCACGCCTGGCTTCAATGCTGGGTTTTGTTGATACTGAAGAGAAGGTTTTGAAAGCTATATATGAGATCATGACAATTCAGCGTGATTTTGGTAACAGAAGCGATCGTAAACTGGCACGCTTAAAATATACCATAGACCGAATAGGAGTGGAAGCATTTAAAGTGGAGTTGGAAAAGCGCTGTGGATTTTCATTGGAACCTGCAAGACCCTATACATTTGAGTTTCGGGGAGATCATTTTGGCTGGTCAGAAAATCATGTGGGTAAATGGTACTACACCATTTTTACAGAAAACGGATTAATTAAAGACGACGAAAAAATTGCCTTAAAAACTGCATTGTTCGAAATCGCAGCAACAGGAAAAGCTCATTTCCGATTTACCTGTAATCAGAATCTTGTACTATCGGATATCGATGCGAATGACAAGGATATTGTTAATGAATTGCTTGTGAAATTTGGCATTGATCAACATACCGAATTAGCAAGTCAGGTGAGACGCAATGCCATTGCCTGTGTGGCATTTCCTACCTGTCCACTGGCACTGGCAGAGGCGCAGCGATATTTACCCTCATTGATCAGCAAGATTGAGCCATTGCTGGCTAAGCATAACATTGATAATGAAGAGATGCACCTCCGCATGACAGGCTGCCCGAATGGGTGTGGACGTTCACATCTTTCGGAAATTGGTTTGGTGGGTACTGCATATGGAAAATATAACCTGCATATTGGAGGAGACAGGGTGGGTGAGCGACTGAATATCCGCTACAAGGAAAATCTTGATGAACAGGGGATTTTAGATCACCTTGATCAATTGTTTGAAATGTATGCTGCTGGAAAAAATGCAGGTGAAGGGATTGGTGATTTTGCAATCAGAAATCAGCTCGTTCAGCTATAACGAAGCTTATCCGCTACAACCATAATTGATGCACAAGCTAATGGATCAGAATAACCAGGATGCCCGGATTATTGCAGATGAACCGGTACCACCAGTTGCTGAAAACGCCACCGGCGGAAATCACCTGTTTCCGATATTTCTGAAACTGGAAGAGATGAGTGTGTTGTTGATTGGTGGCGGCAATGTTGCACTTGAGAAATTGCAGGCACTCTTATCCAACGCTCCGCATACCGATTTAAAGGTTGTTGCTAAAACCTTTACTGCAGAAGTGAGGTCCCTTTTAAATGACTATCCAAAAGTTCAGGTTTCAGAGCGTGCTTTTGAAAAAGAAGACCTTGAAGGTATTGACGTGGTGATGGTTGCAGTGAATGATAAAACAGAAAGCCAAAGAATAAGGATCCTTGCAAAGGAAAAAGGATTACTGATTAATGTCGCAGATACTCCTGATTTGTGTGATTTTTATCTCGGTTCGATTGTACGCAAAGGCAATCTGAAAATCGCAATTTCTACCAACGGTAAATCGCCAACTGCAGCAAAAAGAATTAAAGAAGCGTTGAATGAAAGTTTACCTGATGAGTTGGATGAGGTTGTTGAAAACTTAAGTAAAATCAGGCAGGACCTTAAAGGGAATTTTGGTGAAAAGGTTAAGAAGTTAAATGACATCACCAAAGTTTTAGTTGAAAAGGGTTTGGACGATAGGGAGAAGAAGTGGAGAAAGATTGCGACCAGATCGCTGATCATATTTGCGCTGATGCTGATCGGGCATTTTATTTTTTCGTATATCCCACTGCGTGAGTTGACAGATGGTACGATTGAATGGTATCAGACCCTTGATAAGAATTTTCATTGGATGGTATTGGCAGGTTTTCTTGCACAGTTGGTTGATGGCGCATTGGGGATGGGTTATGGTGTTACGAGCGCATCAATACTATTGTCTGCAGGAGTAAACCTGGCATCAATCAGTGGCAGTATCCATACTGCCGAAATGTTTGCAAGCGGAGCTTCAGGTTATAGTCATTATAAATTTGGGAATGTAAACAAGAAATTATTCAAAGCCCTTGTTATTCCCGGCGTTATTGGCGCGATATTGGGTGCCGTCCTGTTAAGTAAGTTTGGAGAAACGTATGCTAATTATTTGCGGCCGTTGATGGCTGTATACACAATGGTACTGGGTATCCGGATAATGGCCAATGCCTTTAGAGACCCCAAGCCTCAGAAGAAATTCAAACGGCACGGATTGCTGGCAGGATTTGGCGGATTTTTAGATTCCTTTGGAGGTGGAGGATGGGGACCTATCGTTACAACTACTTTAATAACTAAAGGGAGAAGTCCCCGGTTCGTTATCGGATCTGTTAGTCTCACTGAATTTTTTGTAACACTGGCCAGTGCATTTACATTTTTTACATTACTCGGCGTTACTCACTGGCAGGTAATTGTGGCATTAATTATCGGAGGATTGCTTGCGGCTCCCATTGCTGCGAAACTGGCAGGTAAATTACCAAAACGTACCTCATTTATTTTATTAGGCGCATTGGTAATTTTCTGGAGCTTAAGAATATTGGTTAAAGTGATCAGCTAGGTATTTATTGAGATATATATATTTTTCGCGGGTAATAAGCTGATCTCCTTTTATCGCGCTTACTTCATTATCGGGAAGGTTGCCCTAATTTACAAATTCAGGACTGAATGAAAAAGTTGCTCAATTTTACTGTTATTTTTTTATTGATCACAGTACATGTTGGTGCACAAAACAAAACCATTACACAAGAGGGCCAGCTTTGGCTAGGTTATTTTAATCAAAGTCGTTATTCAGATAAATGGGGTAGCTGGCTCGATGTTCATCTTCGCACCAGGGAAGAGGTTTTTCAAGGATGGTCGCAATTCCTGGTTCGCGCAGGTGTTACATATTATGCCAGTGAACGTTTGAAACTAACTGCCGGTTATGTTTATGCAAATAATTATCCTTCTCAGCGTAATAGTGGAGTAACCTGGCCCGAGCACCGGTTTTGGCAACAGGTTCAATGGCAGAATCAGTATCCACGGCTACGGTTTACACAGGCGATCAGATTGGAACAAAGGTTCCTGCATAAAACACTTAATGATAAGGAACTCGCTCCGGGGTATAACTTTAATTATCGGATCAGATACAACACCGTGCTCAATCTTCCATTGAATAAAACAAAATGGGTAGCTAACACCATCGCATTGATTGTGAGCGACGAAATTTTTATCAATTTTGGAAAACAAATCGTTTACAATCATTTTGATCAAAACAGGTTTTTTGCCGGATTGAGCTGGTACGTCAATTCCCACGATCATTTTCAGTTGGGATACATGAATTCTTTTCAGCAATCAGCATCAGGCAATAGTTTTCGGTCCCGGCATATTTTACGGATATATTTTACCCAGCATATGGATTGGAGAAAACCGCAGAAAAAGGCCGCCGAAGTTCATTAATATTACTGAAGGCAGAAACCCTAAATGGCTTTTGCAAAGTATATTTGCTGATAAACTTGAATTATGCCATTAATGCACGCAGGTCTTACTGATCCTGACTATGGATTTGATATAAGAGATCAGGGAAACCACCAGATGAGAATAGATATTCCCGTTGAACAGGGAGGCAAAGGAACGGGCTTTCGGCCAATGCAAACTGTACTGGCTGCACTGTGTGGGTGCAGTGGTGTGGATATTGTGAGTATTCTTAAAAAACAGAAGCAGGAAATGACAGGGCTGGAAATTAAAGTGGACGGTGAAAGAGAGAAAGAAAAGACACCTTCTTTGTGGGAAAGTGTGCAGATGCGCTTTGAAATCACCGGAGATGTTGAACCGGGTAAAGCATGGCGTGCAGTAGAGTTATCAGTAAACAAATATTGCTCAGTGGCTGAAACATTACGCAGAGCGGGCGCAACAATCACATGGACTGTGTTTGTCAACAATATTGAAGTATTACCTAAATAGTTTTTATTCTTAAAGAAATAAGCATTTTAATTCATGTCTACACATCCGGAAACATTAGCGATCAGGTCACAAACTACCAGAACGGGCGAAAAAGAACATTCGACTCCGCTGTTTCTGACCAGCAGTTTCGTTTATGATTCCGCCGAAGATATGGCTGCTGCTTTTGCCGATGATTCACTTGATGTAAACATTTACACCAGGTTTTCCAATCCGACTGTGGATGAATTTATAGCAAAAGTAGCTGCACTCGAAGGCGCTGAACAGGGGATTGCAACGGGTACCGGCATGGCTGCCATTTTCTCAACATTTATGACTTTCCTTTCGAAAGGAGATCATATTATTTCTGCATCTGCTGTATTTGGTTCTACGCATACATTACTTACTAAATATCTTCCCAAATGGGGCATTAGTTTCGATTATTTTAATATGAGCGACCCTTCAAAAATCGCGTCATTGATAAAGCCTGAAACTAAAATGATATACCTGGAAACACCTTCCAATCCAGGGTTGGATATTGTTGATCTGGATTATGTTGCAGCTATCTGTAAAAAAAATAATATCCTCTTTGTTGTTGATAATTGTTTTGCAACTCCTGCAATTCAGCAGCCGATAAGTTTTGGCGCAGACCTTGTGTTGCACTCAGCTACCAAATTCATGGATGGACAGGGTAGGGTTTTGGGTGGTGTTGTGGTTGGCCGCAAAGAATTGATACAGCCACTTTATCTTTTTGTTCGAAATACAGGTCCATCGCTAAGCCCTTTTAATGCCTGGGTACTCTCAAAAAGTCTTGAAACCCTTTATTTGCGAATGGAAAAGCATAGCAGTAATGCTTTGGTACTTGCGCAGGAACTGGAAAAAAATTCAGGAATCAATTGGGTTAAATATCCATTTCTACCCTCTCACCCACAGTATGAAATTGCAAAAAAGCAAATGCGCAGTGGCGGTGGCGTTCTTACATTCGAATTGAAAGGAGGCCTGGAAGCGGGCAGAAAATTCCTGAATAATCTCAGAATACTATCGATGACAAATAACCTCGGTGATAGCAGGAGCATTGCTTCACATCCTGCCAGTACAACTCATTCTAAACTCAGTGAGGTAGAAAGAAATGAGGTGGGAATTACACCAGGTTTGATACGCATATCCGTTGGCCTTGAATTTGTAGATGATATCCTTGAGGATATTACGCAGGCAATCAGCAAAATTAAGTAATTGCGCCTGTAGACCGTAGCGAAAATCGTTCGAATTCAGTTTAAAATAATGATATGAGATCTTTTCTTCTGATTGTCATAATTATCGCCGGAATCGGGTTCTTTACGCCTGAGCGCAGTACTGAATTGACACAGGTAGTCATCAGTGGTACAGTTACTGATGCACAAAGCAACCAGGCAATAGCCGGGGTACATATTTTTTCAATCGCAGGAGAAGAAGAGGCGTTCACTGATCGTTCAGGCAAGTTCAAAATTCAGTCATGGAAGAAATTTCCATTAACTATACATGCGGAACATAAAGATTATCAAAAACAAATAGTACAGGTGAATGCAGCAGGGGAATTGCTGAACATCAAATTAAAGAAGAGGTAAGCAGATTTGTTTGGTATCTGAAAAAGTGACATATGCGGTAGTGATTGATATGTTTTAATCTGAACAGATTGAGATTATTGGTGGAGCCCTCCACTTTTATATAAAAATGATGCGACCTGGTATTGAGCTATCGCTTCATTTAAAAGATGTTGTGATACCGGGCGTTTAATTTGTTCATGAGTTACCTCGTTATAGCTGAATGATTCTATAGATTGTTGAGGACTGAGGATAATTAGTGAGTCTTTTTTGAGGTAAGCTAATTTTTGATAAGTACCCAGGAGAGCGCGGGGTTCATAAGTGTTGGCGAGAACATTTTCCCCAAACAAATTACTTTCATATTTCCATCCCATTAAGGAAAAAAGTGTGGGATAGAGATCAATCTGCGAACACATTTTCTCTATCCTTATCTTACTTCTTTCGCCCATCAGTACTATGCATGGAATGTGATAGTTTTCGACTTCAATCTCATTTTTTCCTGCGCTGCTTGCGCAATGGTCTGCAACAAAAATGAAAATTGTATTATCAAACCAAGGCTTATTCATAACTTTTTTTAAAAATTCACCAATCGCAAAATCGCTATAAGCCACTGCGCCATCGCGACCAGTGCCGGAAGGAATTGAAATTTTGTTGGAAGGATAAGTGTATGGCCTGTGATTGGAAGTAGTCATCACAAAGTCATAAAACGGTTCGTCTTTGCTGAACTTTTTATCGGCATCTGCTATCACAGTATTGTAAATATCTTCATCACAGATACCCCATGCGTTTTCAAAAGTCACCTCACTATTTGCAATAGCTATTCTGGCGCCATCATAATTTTCGCCTAATAAGTCATTTCGCGGACGGTCAAAAATATCAAACCCATTATTCCCAAAATATTTATTCATATTATCAAAATATCCGTCTCCACCATAAAAAAAACTTCTCTTATATCCTTTCTGTTTAAAGATATTTCCAACGGTTAAAAGGCTATCATTCTCCTGCCTTCTTACAATGCTGTTTCCTGGTGTAGGAGGAATAGCCAGGGATAAAGCTTCCATTCCGCGCACTGTTCTGGTTCCGGTTGCATACATATCAGTAAAAAATACTCCATTATCCGCCAGGGAATCTAATACCGGCGTTATTGCGTTTCGCGCTCCAAAATGTTTCATGAATCCGGCGCTGAGACTTTCAATTGTGACCATTATTACATTAGGCCTCGCTTCAGATCCGTTTTTTCCAACCGTTCTCTTAATGCTGAGACTTGCGTCAAGAAAATTTGAACTACCGTCCTGCAGCTCATCTCTCAATATTTCAACAGCTTGTTTGTTGTCTATCAGGGAATAAAACTGTTTATAATCAAGTTCGTTATTTCTGAATGCCGCGAAGAAGCTATAAATTCCTGATTTAGCTAATTCATTGTAGTAGTGGTTGGGAGATTTTTCTGCCCCATTATTTTGAACAAATAATGTGTAGACTGCAGCAACTAACAAAATGATTGAAGAAAATACCAGCCGTCTTCTAAAAGGCATAGTTGAATTAAAGCTATTCTTGAAAATATTGAATCTGACAAAACTGTAAATCACTAAAGTTGTTGCCAATAGCATTCCGCCAATTAGTATTGGAAGGGGATATGATTGATTAATATTGTTTATAACCTCATATGTGTAAATAAGGTAATCTACTGCTATAAAGTTAAACCGACTTTCAAATTCGGACCAGAACGGGAATTCTGCAAAAAAAGAAAACATTACAATAAGTGTGGTTAGAAAAGTAACTGAGTAAGTAATCCACCTGTTAATCCATATTTTATTCCAGCGCGAAGGAAGTATCAGTAGATAAACGGCATATCCGGCAACAAAAAAAGTGGCTACACCAATGTCAAAAAACAATCCCTTTAAATAAATAGTAATAATTGATGATATACTGAAAGTTGTTTTTTGTGATGCGATACTTAGCAGGATAGTTCTGACAATAAATGAAAAAGAAAGAAAAAAAGTTACAAATGCGGTTAAAATTCCATACCTGCCGCGAAATAATCTGAGAATGAAGTTACCCATGATGTTTGTAAGCTACAAAATTTAATTATATTTTAATGTGACAAAAGTCATGTTGCAGAAGGACTGGACATATTAAAAGAATAGTAATCGTTTTAACGATTTATTAAAAATCATTATCGTCAATCGGCACGAATATTTCGGTGTGTGAGTTATGCTTACGCAAACATCACCACAACTGAAATTGATTGACATTAAAGCCGGAGAAGGTGTACTTGTCAGGGGAATGAAAGGAGAATTTGTACCAGCAAAGACAGTTGTTGCTGCAGTGTCCAGAAAAGAAAAAATCCAGCCTGCTTTATTGTTACCTCCGTCACCAGTTGCATTTTTGAAGCCGAAAAAATGGGATTATCTGTGATAGTGTATTACATCGCAAATAAGGTTTGATCATTGGCCTGTTCAACTTCAGGAATTCAGCCGTGGTATTTTGTTAGATAAATCAAAAGGTTTACCGGCTTAAGCACATCTTTCCTTTATGTTATCTAAGTAGGCCAGGCAAGTTTCGTTTAACGAAGCTGGATTAAAATGGATGAAGGGAAAATGTTGGCCCGATAGTTAACTGCAGAAACTAATCTAAAACAGCTATTTAGCATAAAAGTAAAAACCTGAAACTTTAAAGAGTTTCAGGTTTTTTTGTTACCCGACCTGGATTCGAACCAAGACAAGCAGAACCAGAATCTGCGGTACTACCGTTATACTATCGGGCATCATTATGCATCACCTGCATTCCCGCAAATGTAGAAAAAAAATCGTTTCTGAAAAACTCAAAGATTATAATAAGGAAATCAATCAGAGTCCGCTGGTATTCATGAGATTAACCAGAGCTGCGGAGTTTTTGATTTTAAGTTTTTTGAGAATATTATGCCGGTGAACTTCTGCTGTTTTAAGTGAAATATCCAATTGGGTTGCAATTTCTTTCGATGACAATCCCTGGCGGACAAGTTCCATGATTTCCAATTCCCTGTGAGTAAGGCTGTTTACATTAGGCCCTTTTTCTTCACTGAAAATAAGTTCAGATAAATTGTTCTTAATTTCTTCACAGATATACTGACCACCTGCATTTACCACTACTATGGCTTCGAAAAGTTCTTCTTTGGATGACTGTTTCGTGACATATCCATTCGCGCCTGCCTTCAGAATTTTTTGGGCAATTGCCGGCTGAGAGTGCATGGAAACCCCTATCACCCTGGAAGTGGGTGATGATTTCCGGATTCTTGCAGTGGCCTCTATACCGGATATCGGAGGAATATTTATATCCATTAAAATGATATCAGGTTTTTTCTCTTTTGCCAGATCAACCGCCAGGAGGGAATCGCCACATTCGGCAATTACGGTAAATCGATCATCTGCATTGAGAACCATCGACCATGCATCACGAATGAGTTTGTGATCGTCGGCAATCAGGATTTTTATTTTTAAGCTCATACTTACAAAATTAGTGTTATATCAAAGAGTTAACGGTAATGAAATAAGGATAATTCTGTTAATCAACACTTTCATGTTTTAATTTACTTCAATTCTAAGTATTTACCACTATAAATTTTTTCACATTACTGTTTAGTGGTAAAGGCACCATCCCTTATCCATAATTAAGTGGTAGAAAAAGTATTCGGTATTTCTTTTTCATTCGCATAGGCTATGATCTACTATATAGATGGATGGTGATATCCTGCATATTATTTACCCCATTAGATCTTTAAGGGCTGCGTTTTCCAGGCTGTAGCGTCGGACAACATCTGATGAAGGCACTTATCCGACATTCTATTGTGGAATGACCTACTCGTTTACACACTATCTCATTTTAATCGATAATTATCTACACAAATTCTGATGATCTCCAGCGGTTTATAGCTAGCATATTATTTTAATAGTAGGCCATAAATCAGGTGATGAGAGCAATCATGCTGTTAGTAATGCTGGCTTTTTATTCATGTGTAGAGAAAAGTATGCATGATAATAATGTGCTATTACTTCTTGTTCGAAATGTTGATATCATTCTGGGACAAAGTAACGCGAACGGTCATGAATATGTAATCAGACTGACCGGTGTTTTTTCATCGTTGAAAGAAAACATAATTGTAGATAATGATACCGGGTTCATAAAAAATTATTGGGCAGGTGATAGTTTTCAAATTATAAAAGCAGGAGAAAATACTTCTGAAGAACGGATGAGATTCGGTATTCAACCAAAGTTGGTTAGTAACCTACTTCGCTACTATAAAGGCAACGTCTATTTTATTCAATCGGCAGGTAGTAATTATCCCATAAAGCATTGGCATGATGGAAAACCTTTAACGAAATATTTAGTTCGGTCAAGGGAAGAATTTAAGGCCGATTCGAGACAGCAGAGTTTTCGCGCAAAAATCAGGTCAGTAATTTTTATACATGGTGAAGCAGATACTGCAATTTGTTCCACTACGCATAAAAGCGAGTTACAGGATTTGATTTCAAGAATCAGATCCAGAACTAATCAACCTGAGTTAATATTTGTAATAGTACAGGCATTGAGTAATTCAAAATGTGCTGAAGGTGCTGGGGTTTTGCAGCTAAAACAGCTGGAAGTTTCAAAAGTAATTGACAATGCGTTGATTCCGGCTTCACGGGCTGTTTCGCTTTTTGATGGTTGTCATTATAACATCGCCACTTACAATCGAAAAGCTGATGAAATTTTTCAATTAATTGCAAATCACCAATGACATATACAAAATTTACTTCCAAAAGCTCGGGCGCTGTTATAGAAAAAATTACGGCATTAATAGTACTCATACTTTTTATGTCCTGCAATGAAGAAGTTGCAGCACCGTTTTCTAATAATAATCAGCAGCCTGCACGCATACGTTTAGTTATTTTTGCTGGTGAATCAAATAGTGGAGGTCAGGCATTAAACCGGGATGCTACAGTAGAAGAAAAGTCGATAAGAGAAGGCACTTTTATCCTGAATAATAACACACTGGTTTTCGAAAATCTTCAGGTTGGGGTCAACAATCTCATTGGACATAGTGGTATGAAATCGGATACCATAATGCATTCATGGGAGTTGCAGCTGGCTAATAAAGAAGCTAACGGTGAATTTTTTGACAATATTTTTATTGTTAAAACTGGACAGGGGGGTAGCAGGATAGCACAATGGGATATTCAAAAATCTTACGCAGATACATTTGATAAAAGATTGACCGCCGCCCTTAATATTTTTTCTCATGAAGGTGTCAATCCTACGTTCGCAATGTTTTATTCCCAGGGCATCAATGATCTTATTGCCGCCGATTGGAACCCAATAGAGTGGGAGAGAAAAACAATTGAAAGATTTAAATATCTCCGTGAAAAATATGGGCATTTCCCTATTATAATGACTAAATTTTTCAATATCCCAGGCAGAAAAGTAAATGAACTTAATCTTGCAATTGATAATATTTGTAGTACTGTTCCCGATTGTAATTATGTTGATACAAAGGAAATCCCCCTCGATGATAAATATCACTTCAATTACCAGGGCCAGAAAAAAATTACGGATTTGATGATAGACAAATTGAAGACTGCGGGATATTTTTTTTAATTTTAATCTCCTATACTTTTGGACTGCCGTTTTTCGATAATTGTCAGCTCAATGTAAATTTTTTGACAAAATTGTGCCTTTCTCAAAGTATTCATTTGATATTGGTATTATATATCATTGTTAACTACTTAGACCCTCCTGAGTGAATTTCCGTAATTTTGTGCAATTGTTTGTCTAATTATCTATCAATACAATAGATACTTGTTATACAATAATTAAAATGCTTTTTCATGTCGAACCGTGAAGGGACTGTGGGAAAAAGACCGTCAGGAATTGAGGTAATAGATGACTTCCTATGGGGAACCCATATCAGCACTTTTTACAATTCGAAAAATGATTTGCTGGAAATCCTTGTGCCTTTTTTTAAAGCGGGTATTGAATCGAACGAATTTTGTTTGTGGACTA
Source organism: Chitinophagales bacterium (assembly GCA_031425315.1). Taxonomy (GTDB): domain Bacteria; phylum Bacteroidota; class Bacteroidia; order Chitinophagales; family Chitinophagaceae; genus Pollutibacter. Next base: position 3,082 of record JANPJC010000020.1, on the reverse strand, counting down.
CTGTTGATGCTTTTACTGCAAATGAAGCGTTTAATGCACTGAACGAAGAAATTCCACGGCTCGGAGAATATATCAATTCCGGTAAGGTTGAAATATTGCCTGTCGGTAGTGTGAATGAGTATGAAAAGTCTGTTCACACGCATAATCTGATCGATCACTGGCTTGAAAAATTACAAGCGGCAGAAAATAGAGGTATGGCAGGTATGCGTATTCATGATGTAAATGCGTGCAGTGAAGCAACAATCCCTAAGAAATTTATTGAACATGAAAGTTATTTGCGGCACAATGTTGCAGATAAAAAAATGATTGTATTATGCACGTATCCTTTGTCCAAATTTGATGCGATAACTTTCATTGATATTGCACAAGCACATGAGCACATTGTTACAAGGCGGAATGGTAAATGGGAAATAATAGCATTGCCCCATGTAAAAAAATGGAAAAGGAATATTTTGACGGGTAGTACGAGAAAAAGTGAGTTAAGCTGCAATGATAAAAGTCATCACCGCAATAAATCAGATGCAAAAGATGCAATACAAAACGCAACGAATATTACTATTGAAGAAGATATAAATAAAAGGGCATTGCATTATAAAGAGATATTTGAAAAAGCAAGTGATGCAATACTAATTCTTGAAAGGGGCACAGGAAAAATAATTGATGTTAATCATAAGGCAGTTGTAATTACAGGTTATTCAAAAGAAGAACTATTAGATAAACACCCGACTGTCATTTCTTCGCAGAATAACGGCTTTTCAAAAAAAGAGGTAGACGAAAAAATCAACTCGCTATTGTTATCGGAGAGCTCGCTTTTTGAATGGGAAATGCGGAGAAATGACGGTAGCATCAATTGGATTAACGTAAACATCAGTGCTGCCTCCATTGCAGGTGAGGAAAGAATTTTGTTTTTCTTCCATGAAATTGCCGCTCATAAAGCAGTTCAACTCTCCCTTCTTCAATCAGAATCTAATTACCGGCATCTTTTTGAAAATAACCCTGCTTCAATTTATATCTGGGACCCTTTCGCCTTAAAAATTATAGAGGTTAATAACACAGCATTAAAAATGTATGGATATGATAGGGAAGAGTTTCTGAATTTATCGACTTTGGATTTACGACCTGAAGAAGATAGGTCGCGATATTATGAGTTTTTGAAATTTGCACAATCGGATGGGGATCTTTCTCTTAAAGCTGGAGTTTGGCGTCATGTCACGAAAAGTGGGGAAATTATTTTCGTCGATATCACGTCGCACAAGATTCAATATAGAGGAATACAGGCAGTACTTTCATTGAATATCAACGTTACAGAAAAAGTTTTGCTTGAAAAACGGATTGAAGAAGAAAGAGTAAAGAAACAGCATGAATTAACCGATGCTGTATTTTTTGCTGAGGAGCGGGAAAGGCAGGAAATTGGTAGAGAATTGCATGATAATGTTAATCAACTGCTGGCGACTTCGCGCCTCTACCTCGGATTAACAGGTAATGATGAAAGTCAAAACATACAAAATATTAAGGAGGCCGATCATCTTATTGAACTAGCGATTAATGAAATCAGAAACCTTTCACATGCTATGATTTCTCCTATGTTGGAGAAGTCAGGATTGATTAATGCTTTGAAATATTTGATGGATGCTATCGCAAAAGGAAGTGAGTTGCAGTTCGAATATAATTTCGAAGGTATCAGGGAAGAGTTAATGTCAGATAAATTAAAATTGAGTATTTACAGAATTGTCCAGGAGCAACTCAGCAACATACTCAAGTACGCTAAAGCAGATAAAGTAACCTTACAATTATCATGTAACAAAAAGAAACATATTTTAACGATAAGAGATAACGGTATTGGTTTTAACTGCGAAGAAAAATCAAACGGCATTGGGCTTATGAATATTCATACGCGTGCATCACTGTTTAATGGAACAGTACAGGTTGTTTCATCAGTTGGAAATGGCTGCGAATTGATTGTGGATTTCGTTAGCGATACAGATGCAATCAAATGAAAAAAGACTTTTCAGTTGTGAAAGTTCTCAACTGAAAAGTCCAATAGTGGAATATATAATCTGCGGAATAAACTTTTATAATTCTCCTCTACTATACAAATACCCGATCTATTAATTCATTTTCGAGGTAATGTACTCAATCAGTGCAGTATCCGACATTTTATTTGAAGTACTTTCTTCGGCCTTAACGTTTTTGAATTGAGGTGTTGATGCCAGAAATTTTATGAATTGTTCCTGAGCGACGCCTGTACCCGTTATGTGTATTTCGTCCACATTTTGCATATGAGCGGCAATATTCTTGAAGAATTTCTGTAATCCACCCTTTTCCGCATTGTTTCCGGTTTTTTCATTGGAGTTACTTTCATGACCTGCTGATTCTTCCTTGGCCAGAATAATGAAATCGCCATCAACCTCATTTTCGCGGCCCAGAATTGTTGCATGTTTCGTATCCATCCAAACGCCGCATTGTTTTACTTTTTGATCTTTCATTACGTGTATTTTTGGAGACTATGCAAAAGCTGGGCCGCTTATACAAAGAATGACACGCAATTTCAATCGCTTATCTAACCGAAATCACGATATAATTTGGAAAATTAAAACAAAAAAAGCGGAAACCTTTTCAAGGGTTTCCTCTTCGTTGCCCGACCTGGATTCGAACCAAGACAGTCAGAACCAAAATCTGCAATCCTGATATTTTATTTTCTCAAACGCAAGCCTGTGGCGGATTCTATTTTTAGGTTGATTGGTTTTGACTCTTAATTTCTTCTCTTTTGTTACGGGTTCTGTTACGGGTAATTACTTCTTTGACAATTGAGCTTCAAGGGCTGCGACAGCCTGCTTTATCTGGTCCAGTGGATGTTTCAGATCTTTTCTCAGCATATTGGGCTCAATACCAAATATCCAGTTAGCATTGGCACCGGTGAGCTTACAAGCTGCAATGATGTGATCCTTGCTAAAGCTTTGATGTCCCCTCCGTACATTGGAAATGTTGGTTCTCTGAAATCCAATTTTTTCAAAGTACTCTTTATCATTCTTTGCCAGGCCGGTACTGATTGCCCAGTCCATAAGCTTGAACATTCGTTGAT
>JANPJC010000019.1:0-6361 GCA_031425315.1 Chitinophagales bacterium | reverse complement strand
GCCACCTTCTTCATTGACTTAATCTGCGCATTACCACCCACACGGCTTACAGATATACCAACGTTGATGGCTGGACGAATGCCCGAAAGGAACAGATTCGATTCCAGGAATATCTGACCATCAGTAATTGAAATCACATTTGTAGGAATGTATGCTGATACGTCACCTGCCTGTGTTTCGATAATAGGAAGTGCTGTGAGTGATCCACCACCTTTAACCAGATGCCTGATAGACTCCGGCAAATCGTTCATGTTACGTGCCACTTCATCTTTACTGATAACTTTAGCAGCTCTTTCCAGTAAGCGGCTATGCAGATAGAAAACGTCGCCTGGATAGGCCTCACGTCCCGGAGGTCGACGAAGCAATAGAGATACTTCCCTGTAGGCTACAGCCTGCTTGGAAAGGTCATCATAAATGATCAACGCCGGTCGGCCGGTATCACGGAAAAACTCACCGATGGCAGCTCCGGAAAATGGCGCATAGAACTGTAAAGGAGCCGGGTCAGATGCAGAGGCCGCAACGATGGTGGTATATTCCATTGCTCCGTAATCCTCAAGTGTTTTCATTACACCGGCAATGGTGGATGCCTTTTGACCGATTGCCACATATATACAATACACCGGTTTTCCGGCTTTGAAAAATTCTTTCTGATTGATAATGGTATCTACCGCAATTGCTGTTTTACCAGTCTGGCGGTCACCAATAATTAACTCACGTTGTCCACGGCCGATCGGAATCATCGCATCAATGGCTTTAATACCTGTTTGCAGTGGTTCCTTTACCGGCTCACGATAAATTACCCCCGGCGCTTTACGTTCGAGCGGCATTTCATATAATTCGCCTTTAATCGGGCCTTTTCCATCAATCGGGTGACCAAGCGTATTAATTACGCGTCCCACAACACCCTCACCTACTTTGATTGAAGCAATCTGCCCTGTACGACGTACAACAGACCCTTCTTTTACCATTCCGCTATCACCCATTAATACCACACCCACATTGTCTTCTTCAAGGTTTAAGGCTATAGCCCTTACACCATTTTCAAATTCAACCAACTCCCCTGATTTCACGTTATTAAGGCCATAGATACGGGCAATTCCATCCCCCACCTGTAATACGGTGCCAATTTCTTCCAGTTCAGCGGATGTATTGAAGTTATTCAGTTGCTGGCGCAATATCCCTGAAATTTCATCCGGTTTAATGTCGATCATAAATAGGACAATTTAAAATGTTCTTTTTAACTGATAATCAGCGAAGGGCCTGAATATACATATTTTCAATAAACTGCTTTTTGATATGTCTGAGATCATTGCGGATGCTGGCATCAAACAATTGATCTCCCAACTGGAGTACAAATCCGCCGACAAGGGTCGGATCTACATGTTCAACAATCTGCACTTTTTTACCTTTAAACCGCTCAAGGTTCTGCACTCTTAATCGTATTTCGTTCATCAACTCTACTGAAACCGGATGAGCTGATGTGAATTGAAGAATATGTAATCCTTTATGCAGATTGTATTGTTCCTTAAATGCCAGCTCAATATCTTCTAAAGCCACCGCTCTGCCTTTAGAAAAAATAAGATTGAAAAACGAAAATGTCAAAGTGCTCAGTTTGCCTTCAAAAACAGCTTTGAATATGGAAATCTTTTTATCCGGGCGAATCACCGGTGATCTCAGCACCCGTTTTAATTCCTCGTGTTTAACCGAGCTAATCAATTGCATATCATTATTCACTTCTTCCAGTTTGCCCTGTTCTACGGCTAGCGTGAATAAGGCATTAGAATATCTTTTTGCTACTTTATACTGGCGCATTTTTGAATCAGTTTCGGTGTCTTATCTTGGTTTTTCTAACATTATAAGATCATCAGTCAGTTGCCTGATATAAGATTCCTGGTCAGGTTTATTTTCCAATGATTTACGAATCACCTTCTCAGAAATCTCAATCACCATATTGCCAATCTGATTCTTCACATCTGTCAAAGCAGCCATTTTTTGATTTTCGATGGCAGCGTAACTGTCGGCAACAATTTTACTGGCTTCCAGTTTAGCCTGCTCACGCGCTTCATTTACAATCTTATCCCTTGTTTCCTTAGCCTCTTTCAGCATTTGAGCACGCTCATCTCTTGCTTTGGCCATCAAATCTTCGTTCTCACTTTTCAACTGAGCCATTTCCCCTTTTACCCTTTCGGCAGTGGAAATTGAGTCAGCAATTGTTTTCTCCCTTTCATTCAATGCAGAAAGAATGGGTCCCCAGGCAAACTTTTTCAAAATAAAAAATACGATCAAAAAAGCCAGTAAGGTCCAGAAAAACAGGCCAAACGAGGGCGTCAGCAAATCCATAAAAAGGTATTTAAATCTATTGTATTAATTGTATTCACTTCACACTTCGTACGTTGTATTTGTATTCTTACTTCACACTTCGCACTTCCTACTTCCCACTTCAAAAGACTGCATCCTCGGCCCTGTGCTCCGGATGCAGTAATTTCTTGTTTAAACGAACATCGCCAGGATACCGGCAATTACCGCAAACAATGCAACACCTTCTACGAAGGCTGCAGTCAAAATCATGTTTGCACGAATGTCGTTTTTGGCTTCTGGCTGACGGGCGATAGCCTCTACCGCACCTTTACCAATCTGGCCTATACCGATTCCCGCGCCTATAGCAGCAAGACCTGCTCCTATAGCACCACCTGCATTTGCCCAGGCAGTCGTACTTAACAAAACATCCATTAAAGGCATAGTGGTTTGTTTGTATTGGTTAAAAAAAGAGTTTAATGATGTGCCTCCTCAGCATGCTCTCCCTCAAATGCCTGTCCGATAAACACGGCAGTAAGGTTGGTAAAAATGAAAGCCTGGATAAATGCCACCATAACTTCAATAAGGTATATGAAAACAGAGAAACCAATGGAAACCGGTGAGAAACCCCAACCGATTGCTTTGCTTAATCCGCCAAAAATAAAAATCAGTGAAACAAGACAAATGATGATGATGTGCCCCGCCAGCATGTTGGCGAAAAGACGTATCATCAGGGCAAATGGTTTTGTAATAACACCCAGTAATTCAACTATCAACATCAGGATTTTCAGTGGAACAGGCACACCAGGAAACCAGAAAATGTGTTTCCAGAAATGTGAATTTGAACTGAACATTATTACAAGAAATGAAATCATAGCCAGCACGAGCGTAAAAGCAATATTCCCCGTCACGTTCGCTGACCCGGGAACCAGCCCGAATATGTTATTGATCAGGATAAAGAAGAAAATGGTCAGCAGATAAGGAAGGTATTTTTTGTAATGATGACCCAGATTTGGTACCGCCACTTCATCACGAACAAAAGTTATTACAGGTTCAATGGCATTTTGCAAACCACTGGGTGCTACACCGGTTCCATTTCTCTTATACTTATTGGCCATGCCAATCAAAATCCAGGTTAATAGCGCCAGCGCTAACATCATCTGAACCACATTTCTCGTTAAGGAGAAATCATATACGGTAATGGCGGGATCAACCGGGATAATCTTATTGCCCACCAGCTTATAACCATCTACCTCCTGCTCGCCATGATGGAAAGCACTGGACATAAAAGTGGACAAACCTTTTTGGGGAGAATAAAGTATTACCGGCAATGGAATTGAAACATGATGCTCATGCCCGTCGGCACCTTTATAATTGAAAAAGTGAAACTGGTGGGCATCCAGAACGTGACTGAAAATGACCTCGTTGGCATCAAATCCTTCCTTTTTTTCGTAGCCATCGTGCTCTGTATTTTCAGGTTCATGAGCCTCCTGAGGTTGGGCAAATGATCCATTAGAAAAAGTAAGCATACAAACTCCAAAAACCGCTACCAGCAAAGATTTGACGCGCATGAATGCCATAGCTATTCTTAAATTTGCCGCAAAGATACGTATGGGCGTTTAATAAACCGCAGCGATATCGGAAAAACTGAAAAAATCAGGACTTTGCAGACAATTTGGAACTACGGCGTTCGAACTGCATTTTATGCAGATTTGCATAAAATCCGCCTATCCGCAGCAATTCATCATGACTGCCCATTTCGCGGATCTCGCCTTTATCCAGCACCATAATAACATCTGCCTTTCGTATCGTCGACAAACGGTGAGCGATCACAATAGAGGTGCGTCCGGCAATCAGCGTTTCAATGGCATGCTGAATAAGTTGTTCAGATTCTGTATCCACAGAGGATGTAGCCTCATCAAGCACCAGCACCGCCGGGTTGTAAAGAAGAGCCCTTATAAAAGATAGTAGCTGCCGCTGACCCAGTGATAGGGTGCTGCCTCTTTCCATTACGTGATAGTCATATCCGCCCGGTAATTGCATGATAAAATCATGCATGCCAATAAGTTTTGCAGCATTCTCCACCTCCTCCTTTGAAATAGCCGGATTACGCAGGGTAACATTGTCCATCACCGAACCTGAAAAAAGAAAAACATCCTGCAAAACAACCCCGATTTCTTTTCGTAATGCATCAAGATGATAATCCTTGATATTCACGTTATCGAGCAAAATCTCCCCCTCTTCAACACTATACAACCTGTTTAATAAACTGATAATGGAACTTTTCCCACTACCTGTATGACCTACAATAGCCAGTGTTTGACCCGGTTTGACATCGAAATTGATGTTCTTCAACACCGGCACGCCTGGCACATACGAAAAGCTCAGGTTCCGGAATGAGATAGCGCCCTCCACATTTTCTGGGGCGTATGTACCATTTTCAACTGTAAAATCAGGATTGTCGAGCACTTTAAACACTCTTTCACTGGCCACCATGCCCATCTGTAATACATTAAATTTATCTGCTATCACCCTCAGCGGTCTGAACAACAGGTTAAGCATCAATATAAATGCAACAATATGACCGGTAATTTTTGCAGCTTCCTGTGGCGGAAGATTATAAGCCTGGCGGGCTGCAAACCAAACCAGCAAACCCATTGAAATAGCAAGAATGATTTCTACGAAAGGGAAAAAGACTGAATAGGCGAATATGGCATTGATATTCGCATCCCTGTGACTCTTATTAATTTTCCTGAATCGCTCAGCTTCCCGTTGTTCTGCATTAAATGCCTGTATCACCTGCATACCCGAAATATGTTCCTGCACAAAAGCATTTAGTGCAGCCACAGCATTTCTTACTTTCACAAAGGATCGGTTTACCGTTTCTTTAAAATAGTATGTTGCTGCAATTAAAAATGGAAATGGTATCAAACAGATAAGCGTGAGTTGCCAATTAGTAATAAACATAGCTATCAGCACAGCCACGATAGAAAGCAGGTCAGCTACGATAGGAATAAGACCTTCGCTGAAAATGTCATTAATGGCTTCGATATCATTGATCGTTCTTGTCGTTAATGTGCCGATAGGGGTTTTGTCAAATTGCCGGAGATTAAGATGAAGCACTTTGTTATACACCTGGATACGTAAATCCTTCACCACCGTTTGCCCTAACCACGAAGTGAGAAAACTGAAGTAGAACCTTAACAATGTTTCGATGATTAAAATAACAACCTGGATAAGGGTGATAGTTAACAACAATTGAATCAGAATATCTGTGGAGCTGTCGGTGCGCTGTATAACATCGCTAATTGAATAGTTGATCAGCAATGGGCGGATGGGTGCCATAACAGCTAATACCAATGACAATACGATTGATATGATAAACCTTCTTTTGTAAGGTTTCGCATACCTGAATACCCTTCTGAGGAGTGAAAAATCAAATATTTTTTTAATGCCCGGCTGATCCGCCATAAACTTTAGGATAATTTCCACTTACACTTCTTCAAAACACCTGCCCACCTCAAAGTAGACCGGATGATTTTCAAAAAGCCATTTCACATCGTTATAAATGGCCACAAAAGTAAGCTTGTTGAGATAAAAGCCTCAATCCGATTACTGAGTTTATTATGGGTGGTTTGTTAAAGTGGTATCGTTTATTTCAGCAACAGCTTCAACAGAACCCATAGCGCGGGTGTATGCTTTAATAAAAAGAGCGCCCAGATTTTTATGAGGAGGAATATAGTTCTCGAACCTTTCTTTAGCTTCCCCCACTGTAAAATGAGTGGCCAGCGATTTCCACATGGTAACCCAATCAATATTTCTCCCGTTTCTCAAATCTTCATTAATTGATCTCAGAATCGGTTCATTTACAGTACGTGTTCCCACTTCCTTTGAAGAGATAATATGGGCATCAGGAGAAATATTTAACACATCATCCAGATTATGATAACCGCCACATGAACCCAGAATAACGATTTTAGCAGTTGCCGGGAGCTGCTTGATTGTATATGTCACATGATAACTATGTCCCCGATGTATTACAATGGTTGGATCTAATTTTTTAGAT
>JANPJC010000018.1:0-7522 GCA_031425315.1 Chitinophagales bacterium | reverse complement strand
CGGTGCCGAATTCTATAAACGGTTTTGAATTTAATTGTCTCCACGAATCTGCGCAATTAATCTGTCAGCCCTGAAAGGGCGACAGAATACAGCGAGGGGTGAAACCCCTCGAATATGACAGCAAAGAGGTGACAAGCCCTGCAAGGGCGCAAGATCATTGGTACATATTATTAGTAATCTGATTTTTTTCAATGATTATTTCTCAATCATGCCTTGATTATTTAATTAACCATTTTGCGCCGTAGCGCGCCCTGAAAGGGCAGTAATTCACCAGCGATGGGCAACGCCCATCGGAAATGCGATTCGTTTTCATTGAATGTTAAAATATAGAACTAACGGGTTAGGATTTGCGCGAATACAAAATTCAACGCATCGTATCGAAAAGGTTTCGAAGGGCCTAAATTACTAACGTTGATCTCTCGCCCTTTCAGGGCTTGAATACCATTGCGCAATTTGTTCGAGGGGTTTCACCCCTCGCTATAATCTTCCCGCCCCTTCAGGGCTCGCTACGGTGCGGTGAGGTTGATAAAATGTATGATCGACGAATGAAAAATTGCGTGCAATTGGAATTTATGTTTCATGAACTACCATGACGAAATCAATTAAAATTTTGAATTTATTTTCCCTCCGCCATTTTGATTGTCTATTTAGAATTTAATTGTCCTATTGAATCTGCACAATTAATCTGCCAGCCCTGAAAGGGCGTCAGAATATAGCGAGGGGTGAAGCCCCTCGAAAATGACAGCAAAGAGGTGACAAGCCCTGCAAGGGCGCAAGATCACCAAATCAATTGTCGCGTCTTCGGCATCAAATACATCAATTCAAAAAAAATACCCTTGCCGAAAAATTATGCATTCATTTAACTTCTCAAAATTTCTTTATTCAACCGAAAAATATTTGACGCAAATCACCATCCGATTGACGGAATCCCCCACTTATGGTTTCAATTCGCGTCAATAATTTTATCACAACAAAAACAATTAAAATGGCACAGCTAAATCCTTATCTCAACTTCAACACCAATTGCCGCGAAGCAATGAACTTTTATAAAGATTGCCTGGGTGGAACTTTAACCATTCAAACCGTTGGAGAAATGCCGGAAATGGCCGCTCAGATGCCGCCCGAATTTAAAGATCAAATCCTCCATTCAAGTTTGGTAAATGGAGGTGTAACCATTTTTGGTTCCGATATGAACCGCGAAACACCTAACGATGGTAATACCTACCAACTGTGTTTAAATTGCGAATCTGACGAAGAAATTGATTCACTTTTCTCAAAATTATCAGCCGGCGGCAAAATTACAGAAGCATTGGTCGATATGCCTTGGGGCGGGAAATATGGTTCATTAGTTGACAAATTCGGCAAAAGCTGGCTGTTCAATTATCAAAAAACTCCTATGTTGTAATCACCGAATGAATTGATTGTCTGTAACTTTATTTTTACGGACAATCATAAACTTGAGCACTTTTAACATCATCCTTCGCAAAGCCACTCCCGCCGATGTCCCCCTACTCCGGCACTGGGATGAACAACCGCATGTCAATAAATCAGACCCTGATAATGATTGGTTTTGGGAAGAAGAATTAGGTCGTGAGGTAGAATGGAGAGAACAACTCGTTGCTGAACTAAACGGCAGACCAATAGGCTTCATCCAGATTATAGACGCTGCGAAGGAAGAATCTCACTACTGGGGCGATGTTCCTGATCACACTAAAGCTATTGACATCTGGATTGGCGAAGCCAGTGACCTCGGTAAAGGCTACGGCACCATTATGATGCAACAGTCTATCAATCTATGCTTTGCAGATAAACATACAAATTCCATCCTGATTGACCCTCTCCAATCGAATACAAGGGCACATCGATTTTACGAGAAAATGGGATTTAATTTTTTACGTTTCCAGGTTTTTGATGAAGACCATTGCAACGTATATGAGTTAATAAGGAAGAACTGGCACCAATAAACCTGATTATCTAATGCACCCGTATCAATTCGGCTGTCAGGAGGTTCTAACAAGCCTAAAATAAATCCGGATTAACTGTGACATTCGTGATGCTCAAACGAATAATCTATAGATCAACAAATCAAACACTGCGAATGAATCAATCGAAAATTTATTTATGCCGATGACTGCAGATAGCGAACGCTTCATTGCGATGCTGAATTCCAATAAAGGCATAGTATACAAAATAGCGAATGGATATTGCAAAAATGAAGAAAATCGAAAGGACCTCATACAAGAGATCATCCTGCAGATGTGGATTGCGTTTCCAAAATATAATCAGCAATTTGCCATCACTACCTGGATGTATACGATCGCACTTAATGTTTCCATTTCTTTTTACCGCAAAGAAACCCGCAGGCAGTCGCTAAATCAAACCATTCCAGCCGATGTACTCATTTGGGAACAGGAAACCGATAACACACGGCTGGCCGATGGATTAAAATCCCTGCAGGAGTTTATCTCATCATTAGCTGAATTGGAAAAAGCGCTTTTAATTCTTTATCTCGATGAAAACCCGCAGCAGGAAATTGCTGATATTCTCGGAATATCCGTTTCCAACGTATCTACTAAAATCAACCGGCTAAAAGAAAAATTAAAACAAAAACTTTCAAGTCAAAAAATCACTTAATGATGGAAGATCTAACGCTAATACAACTCTGGAAATCATATAATCAACAAATGGAGGAAAATCTTCAACTCAATAAAAGTAACGCTGCAGAAATCTTAAAAATTAAAGTGAAATCAGCTATCGTTTCCATGAAACCAATAAAATTATTTACAGTATTGGTGGGTATTGTTTGGGTGTTTTTTGTCGATTCTGTTTTGTTCACCACATTTGATTATGTGAATACCTTCTTTTTGGTTTCAGCGATTACGCAGGTGGTCCTCACAAAATTAGCTATTGGTATCTATTTGTATCAATTGGCCCTGATCGACAAAGTGGATGTGGAAAATAATATTGTTACCGTGCAGGAAAAAATCGCAAACCTACAAGCCTCTTCTTTATGGGTAGCCCGCCTGATGTTTCTGCAATTACCGGTATGGACTACATTCTACTGGAACGAGGAAATGTTAAGCAACAGGGAATATTTTCTCCACGGTGTACAGCTGGTAGTCACCATTTCATTTTCAGTTATTTCAATCTGGTTATTCCTGAATATTAAAATGGAAAACCGTGAAAAGAAATGGTTCAAAATATTGTTTCATGGAAAAGAATGGGATTCCACTATACACGCGATGGGAATGCTGGATCAAATCAATCGTTTCAAAAAATAAAAAGCTACAGTAACGGTATGCAGCATTTATTTAATTTTAATGCAAACAGTATTTAGTTATGCCGGGTACTTTTGAAAAAATAAAAATCGAGGGATTCGCTCCACCTTTGCAGGTATTTGACATGCCCACCTCCATTCACTTTTAAGCCAATAGTCTTAATTTTAAAGTAGCAAAATTTTCAGGTGAAGGCGATAATGTAGATCGGGTGTTGTTGCAGTATAATGAAATTGAAATCATGCTAAATACGGCATTCGAAAAAGATTCCAGGCCGTCATCTCCGGTTATTTATCATATCCAAACCCATCACGACACCTGTTTATATTTTGATTGCCCGGATATTTTTGAAGATTCCCGCTTACTCAATGCAAAAGGACTAAACATCAAAGAACCCTTTGTTACAGGCTACAAATGGAATGCATTGGAATTTTCTGACCATGATAGTAATGGAATCTGATTCCACTGGCCATGGCAATAATAAAGCCAGACTTTTTAAGCCATAGACCCATTTGTTATAACTGAAATTATTTTGGTATTTTCAGCATGGAAATATCATTCGATCTGCACCAAGCCATTACCTTTTTCACGACTTTCTTTTGTGTGTCAGCGGTTAATACACAAAAGTGGTGACACGGATAGAAATGCATAAGGATTAACTGCTCGAAATAAAAATCCCGATGCGCCATTTCTATTAAAGAGATAATATTTACCAAGTTGATTTTAAATTCTTTTTTCATATTTCAATTGTCAATTACAAAACTGTGAGGTCAGGATTAATTATCGGAAAATTCTATCCTCTTCATTTAGGTCATCTTTCGTTGATAGAATTCGGAATTAAGCAATGTGATCAACTACATGTACTGATATGCGCAGCCGATACCGAATATATTCCTGGCGAAATACGATTAAAATGGATACAGCTTAGTTTTGGAAATGATGAGAATGTATTACCTGTATTATACAATTATTCAGAAAGCGAATTGCCCAATACGTCTGTTTCTTCAAAAGAAGTTTCAAAAGTTTGGGCTCAGAAAATCAAAAATATCATTTCAACTATAGATGTTATATTTAGTTCAGAACCTTATGGAGAATATCTTGCCGAATACCTTAATTGTGAACATATATATTTTCAACCAGACCGTAAATCATTCCCAATACACGCTTCCTCCATTCGTAATAACAGCAATTCTTTTTGGGAATATATTGCTCCTGCAGCAAGACCATTCTTTGTGAAAAAAATTATCATTTCCGGCACGGAAAGCACCGGCAAGTCAACATTAACGAAGCGTCTTTCGCAACATTATAATACATCTATGGTACCTGAGATTGGGCGGGATGTAGTTCCCGAAACAGAAGTTTGCACTCGGGAACATCTTCATTTAATTGCTATACTGCACGCCCAAAAAATAATTGAAGAACAACAAAAAGCCACCAGGTTTTTATTTATAGATACCGACATTAATATAACCCGATCATATTCCAGGTACTTATTTAAAGAAGACCTGACTGTTGAACCATGGATCGACGAAGCCAATACTGGGGACATGTATTTATTTCTTGAAAGTGATGCACCATATATACAGGATGGAACCAGACTTGATCAATTGCGCCGAAATGAACTTTCTTTATTTCATAAAGAGGAGTTATCCAAACGAAATATTTCATTTGAGTGCATCACTGGTAACTGGCAGGAACGATTTGATAAGTCCGTGGAAATCATCAATGCTAAGTGGATACAAAGGCAATAGGTGGGCAATAGGCAATACTGAACAGCCAATACACATAAGAATCTATGTATGGACTATTCTCTACCGTCTACCGTCTACTGTCTACTTTCTCCGAATTGACTGTTTACTTACAACCTACTACTTAAAACCTACAACCTGTATCGGCTGTTCTGGTAGCGGCAAGGCATGCCTTGCCACTACTATGGCACTCCGATGACTGGAAAGTTGATAAACCATCAACTTAAAACTTACAACCTATTACTTAAAACCTACAACCTGTATGGGCTATTCTCTACCGTCTAACGTCTACCGTCTACTGTCTGTGTATCGGCTGTTCAACCAGCAACCGCCTACCAGCAACCCGCAACGGCAGTTGCAAGTTGTCCGATTTCAACACTCTCATCAGATATACAATTGAAATAATTACTTTCATTCACCAAAAATTGTATTAATCATGGATGAGTTTATGTTGATTTTCAGGCATGAAGATGCCGGAAAGCTGGTATCTCCGGAACAAATGCAGGTATGGATGCAGCAAACTATGGATTGGATTGGCGGAATCGCCGCACAAAACAAATTTGTCGCAGGCAATGGCCTCCCCTTCGATGGTGCGCGGGTGGTGCATCATAATAGTATTATTACAAATGGACCATTTGGAGATATCAAAGAAACTATTGGAGGTTACATTATTGTGAAAGCTGACAATTTTGAAGAAGCTATTGAGTTCGCAAAAGGCAGTCCCGTTTTACAGGGACCGGGTAATACCGTTGAAGTACGAAAAATCATGCGCGGCGACGGCATTCATTAATGGATTGGTCACTGCTTGCGGTGGCCAAATTTTCATGAAAAGAAATCCCATCATATCACATCTTTTCCGGACAGAATTCAGCAAAATTACTGCGGTTTTGACAAGGCAGTTTGGGCTCGCGCATATCGAAATTGCAGAAGATATAGCTGGAGAAACATTTCTAACTGCCTTGGAAACCTGGCCATATAAAGGCATTCCACCTAATCCAACTGCATGGCTTTATGCTGTGGCAAAAAATAAAGCCGCAACATTTACAACGCGTATTCAATTATTTGATGAGAAAATTGCGCCTGCACTGCATCGGCAGTCAATATCATCTTCAGTTGACGAATGGAATGACTCTGCAGTTTTTGATAGTCAGCTGCAAATGATTTTTGCGATCTGCCATCCTGCTCTTCCAGCCGAATCTCAGATTGGTCTTGCATTGAGGGTACTTTGTGGCTTTAGTCACGAAGAAATTGCAACGGCGTTTCTGACTGCTAAAGAGACCATCAGTAAACGAATTTACAGGGCAAAGAAAAAACTGAAAGAAGCAAATATTGAACTCAGGCATCCTGATAAAAATGAAATTGAAAACAGACTGGATAGCGTATTAAAAGTTATTTATCTGCTCTTTAATGAGGGATATTATTCTGAGAGTAATAATGCGGTGATAAGAGAAGAACTTTGTGCAGAAGCAATGCGATTGGCTTTGCTGTTACTTAATCATGATGATACCAATCTTCCAAAAGTCAATGCCCTGATGGCCCTGATGTGTTTTCATGCTTCACGTTTTCCCGCAAGAAAAAACCATGCGGGGGAAATCATTCTATACGCCGATCAAAATACCAGCTTATGGAACCAAGAACTGATCGGCAGGGGTGGGCAATATTTGAAGAAGGCCTCGCAGGGAAATAAGTTATCGTCATACCATCTTGAAGCCGGTATTGCATTCTGGCATACTGTTCATATGGATTCCGATACGAAATGGGAAAATATATTGCAGCTATACAATCAACTCCTTCAACTACAATACACGCCGGTAGCGGCTTTAAACAGGACCTATGCGCTGTCGAAAGTTCGCGGTACGGCAGCGGCGATTTCCGCTGCTGAAAAATTGCAACTCAATAATAATCTGTATTACCATACGCTATTGGGTGAATTATATAAAGATATCAATCCCGAAAAAGCGCGGGACTGTTTCACCGCAGCACTCGCACTTACTAAAACGAATGCAGAGACCTCTCTCATCACAATGAAACTGAGAAGCATAACGCCTTCATAGCTAACTATAAAAATAAATATGAAAAATAATTTTTCGGTAATTGCCGGAAATTGTAGCTTAGGCCTTCCCTCATGAAGCCGTTGCTTTCTCTGTACCAAATCCCTACCTGATTTTTAATTTTGATTTCTACATTGCTATCGACTGATAATACTGATTTCAGTTATTCATAAACGTTATAAATTGACAATATGATCAGGAAAGTTTTCAAATGGTTGTTGATTATTGTAGGCATAATAGTATTGATTCTACTGGTTGCCTCAGTGGTGGTATATTTTAAAACCGAATCAAGAATTAATAAAACTTACTCCGTCAACCCTCATCCGGTAATCATTCCAACAGATTCGGCTGCATATGAAAGAGGAAAACATACCGCAGAGAATCGTGGATGTCTGGGATGCCATGGAGCGGATCTTTCCGGTGGCCGCAATTTCATGGAAGAAGGCTC
>JANPJC010000017.1:0-7772 GCA_031425315.1 Chitinophagales bacterium | reverse complement strand
AGGCAATAGGCAATAGGTCTCATGTATGAGACAATAATAAAAATGGGTCCTGTAAAAGTGTAAATTGAAGGAGACAAATCATTCAATCACTTTAAAAAACAGAGACCCATGACACAATTTAAGCAATTAGATTTTAGTGGTTTTACCATTTTTTGTGGAGTAGACGTACACAAGCGAAACTGGAGAGTAAATATTCAGGATGGAGAATTTGAGTTAGACGATTTTACGCAAAACGCAGATGCAGCATTGTTATATAAACATTTGATGCGGAGATATCCAGGTGCAACATTTAAGATTGGTTATGAGGCAGGGTTCAGTGGATTTAGTGTTCAGCGCTGGTTCGCTGAGAAGGGGATTGATTGCATAGTGATAAATCCTGCAGATGTGAGCAGTAGTGATAAAGACCGGCGGCAAAAAAATGATAAAGTAGATGCCCGGCGCTTGTGCCAGGAGCTTCAGTTGCGGAGTGTAAAAAAGGTATATGTGCCGGAAGTGCATTGGGAGCATTCCCGTTCATTGGTTCGGCTCAGGACCAGGATCGTGAGTAATCAGACCAGGTGTAAGAACCGGATATGGCAGTTGTTATATTACAGTGGATTATCCTTGCCCCGAAACTACGAGTCAGGCCAATACTGGAGTGCAAGGTTTATAAAGGATCTGGGAGCATTGGATTGTGGCAGTGAGCAGCTAAAAATGACACTGGATCTTTATCTCAAGGATTTTGTCCAGACAAGATCATTGCTGCTGGAAGCGACCAGAAGTATCCGGAGACTTTGCAAAGAAGAGCGTTACAGGGAACTGATACGATTACTAAGAACGATCCCGGGTATAGGAGAAATTAATGCTGCGGTAATATTATTTGAACTGCAGGATATTCACCGGTTCCGGCTGATAGATCACCTGTACAGTTATGTAGGGCTGATACCAGATACATCTGACAGTGGAGATCGGAAAGTCAGTAAAGGCATCACCAAACGCCGTAATCATTTTCTCAGGACAGCAGTAGTAGAAAGTAGTTGGGTGGTGATCAGAAAAGATCCGGCTATGTTATTGTTGTATAAAAAATATTGCCGTCGGATGGAAAAGAATAAAGCCATTATACGGGTAGCAAAACATCTGTTGTCGCGTGTGGCTTATGTGCTCAAGAATAAGAGAGAATACGTGACAGAGGTACTGGGATAGGTTTTTTAAGGCATATGGGCTTCCAAAGTATTAATAAAAAAGGTTTGGGATACACCCAAACCTGAAAAGACGAAAATACTTCGTCAGCCCCGGTCTTATTCCTGGCAGGTTGCTCCTCAGCAGAGCCTGCTTCCGCTTGGGACCGGTAAAACAAAATTAGTTAACTGTTTAGCGATAGAATAAAAGTTCTTTTTACAGCACCACATCGTTCACTATTGCCTGCGGCGCTTTAACAAAAGATGTCCGCCTCTTATAGATTACAGGGTGCTGATTTATATAGTTTGAAACAAGACCTTACGGCTTTTTTGAAAAAAAAATGTCCGTTCATTGGAGTGTACTTTTTTATTCTAAGCTCAACCAAAATGAAATAGATATCGAAGAAAAATAAAATACATATCAGATTTACACGAAGACCATGCAGCAGATTCTCATCATTGGAGGCAATAGAAACAGCCAGATCATGATGGGCAATGAATGTTTTGTAGTTGACTAAAACATTTGTATTCATCCAATAATCCCTTAATCCCATTAATCCCAATCCAATAATCCAAAAATCCAATTAATCCAAATTATGATTAAGAATTATCTAAAAATCGCCTTCCGCAATCTCTGGAAACACAAAGCTTTTTCGGCAATAAATATCCTTGGACTTTGCATCGGTATGACAGCCAGTTTCCTGATTTTTTTATATGTGAGTTTTGAACTGGGCTTTGATTCATTTCATAAAAAAGCAGATCGTATCTATCGAATTGTATGCGATATCAAAACGCCGACTGAAGTGATCAATGCTTCTGGTCCCGCCTGGGCCGTTGCACCTAATGTGAAAGATGAATTTCCGGAAGTGGAATCATTTGTGCGGATCGCCGGAGAGGATAATGTACTGATAAGATCAGGAGATATAAAATTTGAAGAAAAAGATGTGATGTGGGCTGATTCAGCATTTTTCCAGGTGTTCGATTTTAAATTGTTGAAAGGTGACCGGATGACCGCATTGAAAGAACCTTTCAGTATTGTATTTACTGAAACCACTGCTAAAAAATATTTTGGTGACAAAGATCCAATGGGGCAAACGCTCTTAATTACCGGCGAAGCATTTCCTGCAAAAGTTACTGGCGTAATGCAGGACATTCCTGAAAACTCTCACATAAGAGGTGATGCTGTATTGTCAATGAGTACCATCACTCAAAAATTTAATACAGGCATCGACAGTCAGTGGGGCAGTTATGGCGCCAGGGCATATTTATTGCTGAAAGCAAACAGCAATGCAAATGCACTGGAAAAAAAATTCCCTGCATTTCTTGAAAAGAGAAATGGTACACAGATGAAGCAAAGCCAGATGTATGCTACACTTTTCCTGGAAAAATTAGAAGACGTGTACCTGCGATCTACCCGCAACGCCAGCAAAACCGGCAATATCAGGAATGTTTATATTTTTTCCATCGTTGCGATATTTATTCTGTTCATTGCCTGTATCAATTTTGTCAATCTGGCCACCGCACGTTCTGCAGAAAGGGCAAAAGAAGTAGGCTTAAGAAAAGTAGTTGGAGCTGAAAGATCACAGTTGGCTCGGCAATTCCTGGGCGAATCAGTAATGCTTACCATAATTGCTTTTCTGTTCTCCATTGCATTGTCTGCGCTTTTGCTACCGATGTTCAATCACCTAGCGGGTAAAGAGGTAAGTGCCGGGATCTTTGCTAATTTTTCCTACCTGTTATGGTTGTTGATTGCAGCGATAGGTATTGGATTGATTGCCGGTATTTATCCCGCACTTGTATTATCATCTTTTCAACCCGTATCAGTACTTAAAGGACGTTTCACCACAGGCACCAGGGGCATTCTCCTGCGTAAAGGTCTTGTCGTATCACAATTCACCATTTCTATTGTCTTAATCATTGGAACCATTATCGTTTATAGACAAATGAACTACATGCGTGCAAGTGAACTCGGGTTCAACAAGGATCAGGTGATGGTTATTGATACAAGTGGCGACCCGGCAAAACAAACGTTTAAAGAAACACTTTCCGGTATTCCAGGTGTCCAATCCACTGCAATGTCTTCCAGCGTACCTGGTGGTGGAAATCCCGGAGCTTATTCAGAAATCGAAAACAAAAATGGCGACCTCCAGATTGCGAATCTCGATTTGTATTTTGTGGACTTTGATTTTATCCCGCAATTCAAATTTAAAATGGCTGCAGGGCGGCCTTTCTCAAAAGATTTTAGTACAGATACTACGCAGGCAATGGTACTGAACGAAGCTGCCGTAAAATTATTCGGCTATGCTTCACCGGAAGAAGCAATAGGAAGACGTTTTAAACAATGGGGCCGTGAAGGTAAAATTGTTGGTGTAGTTAAAGACTTTCATTTTCGCTCATTACAGCAACAGATTAAGCCGCTTAGTATGCGGATTGAACCGGGCGGGTCTAACCTGGTCACAGTTAATTTGTCTGCTTCTAATCTCTCAAACACAATCGCGGCTATCCAGAATAAATGGAATACACTGATTCCTAACCGACCGTTTGACTATTATTTTCTTGATGAATTTTTTGATCGCCAGTACAGAAGTGAAGAGCGTTTTGGGAAACTATTTTTGAATTTCGCATTTATTGCCATTTTCATTTCCTGCCTCGGGCTGCTTGGTCTGGCATCTTACAGCACAATGCTGAGAACGAAAGAGATCGGCATAAGAAAAGTAATGGGCGCATCCGTTCCCGGTATTGTCAATCTACTCTCCAAAGATTTTCTTAAGCTTGTATTCATCTCTTTTATCATAGCAGCACCAATCGCAGGATATATGATGTATGAATGGTTAAAAGATTTTGCCTTCCGGACTGATATGAGTTGGTGGATTTTTGCGGCAGCCGGACTGATTGCATTTATAATTGCAATTTTCACCGTTAGTTTTCAGGCAATCAGGGCGGCGATAGTGAATCCGGTGAAGAGTTTGCGAAGTGAATAGGCAGTAGGCAATAGGAACAGCCGGATCATGATGGGCAACGAATGTTTTATAGTTGACTAAATCATTTGCATAAATCCAATAATCCGTTAATCCAATTAATCCCAATGCAGACAGGCACCAGGCAATTGGAACAGCCGCATCATTATGGGCAACTAATGTTTTATAGTTGACTAAACTCACTTGTTTTAATCCGATAATCCGTTAATCCAATTAATCCCAATGCAGACAGGCACCAGGCAATAGGAACAGCCGGATCAGGATGGGCAACGAATGTTTTGTAGTTGACTAAACCATTTGTATTAATCCGATAATCCATTAATCCCACAAATCCAAATGCTGACAGTTTACCAGCCATCCAAATGCGGACAGCGGGTGTACGATTCCGCACACCTTTTAATAGGCCAAACCCTCAAATACAGTGCTGGCAAGGCTTCCCATTCTGGCATCATTTCAGCAAGATGAAATATACACACACTTTTAAAGAGAGGTGAATGGTGCAATAGAGGACAGGCAATAGGTAATAGGCAATAGGCAATAGAAACAGCCAGACCATGATGAACAATTATTGTTTTCAAGTTGACTAAGCCATTTGTATTAATCCCATAATCCCTTAATCCACAAATCCAAATCATGGTTAGAAATTACCTGAAAACTGCGTACCGGAATCTGATGCTTCACAAAGGATTTGCAACGATTAACATAGCAAGCCTTACCATCGGTATTATCGGTTGTTTGACAATCGGACTTTTTGTTTGGGATGAGTTACAATTTGACAAGTCGGTTCCAAATGGGGAAAATCTGTACAGGATTTATGAAGAGCGAACGGACAACGGTAGTGTAACTCAAATGGCATGCGTACCCCCCGCTTTTGCCACATTCGTTGATCGGCAGTATCCGGAGGTAGATACAACAGTTCGAATGCTGATGACAAGTGATAGACACCTTCTTGAAGTGGGAGAATTGAAAGCCTATGAGGTAAAAGGATATTTCACCGAAGCATCATTCTTCAATATTTTTCCTGCTGAATTTTTAAAAGGAGATGCCCTATCATCCATTCAAGAACCAAATTCAATCGCACTGACAGAAGAACTGGCCAGTAAATATTTTGGTACGGAAGAACCTATAGGAAAAATCATCAGGGTAAATAAGGAAAATTATGTAGTGAAAGGTGTATTTGCGAAATTCCCTGCCCATTTTCATCTGGACATCAACTACCTGATGCCACTACCACTCGCTGACATACCAAAGGAAAGAATGGAAGCCTGGACCTGGCACCAGTTCTACACCTATGTTAAATTAAAGCCCGGATCAGATGTCAATCAATTACAGACTAAGTTTCAAAGTCATGTAACGAATACTATACATCCCGAAAACAGACAGTCAGGTACCACATACCTTCCATTTTTCCAGCAATTGGAGAATATCCATCTTCAATCATCAGATTTCATTTATGACGTATCGATCCGCGGAAATGAAACCTATGTAAAAGGACTTACCATCATTGCGCTATTTGTACTATTGATTGCCTGTTTTAATTTTATTAATCTTGCCACTGCCAGATCATTGGCCAGGGCAAAAGAAATAGGGGTCAGAAAAGTAATAGGCGCAGAACGCGGGCAACTTGTTTTTCAGTTTATCAGTGAAACGGTTATTCTTGCTGTTCTTTCAGCCATACTTGCAACCGTTATTACTATGTTGGTTGTTCCTTCTCTCAATGCATTTACAGGTAAGGTAATATCATTTAATCCTATAACCAGTCCTTTACTGGGAGTAATGTTACTTGGTGCTGCGATAGTACTGGGTATTCTCGCAGGCATTTACCCGGCCATGGTACTCTCAGGATTTCAGCCCGTCGAGGTATTGAAAAGTATTAAGGTACCCAATACCGCTAGTGGAACTGGTTTATTGAGAAAAGCATTGGTGGTGACTCAATTTTCACTTTCAGCGTTGTTGATAGTATCTGCGACTGTCGTATACAGGCAGATTCATTTTTTAAATAACAAAGATCTGGGCTTTGATAAAAGTCAATTGATCTTTTTCAATTTAAGAGACAGTCTTGCAAATAATCCAAATACACTGGAGACTTTCAAAGCTGAATTAAAAAGATCACCTGGAATTATTGAGGTGACAACGGGCTATGGTTTACCAGGTGATCAATTTGCCGGTGATGGAATTATTGTTCCCGGAAAAGATGCTGGTAAGGAATATTCAGTAAGTCTTTTCAATGGTGACCATGACTATGTAAAAACGCTTGGCTTCAGGATTATTGCAGGAAGAGATTTTTCAAGAGAGATGTCAACAGATGTGCAGCAGGCTTTCATCATCAACGAAACTGCTGTTAAAGAATTCGGCTTCGGAACCCCGGAAAAAGCCATTGGTCAGCGTTTAAACTGGAATGAATGGGAACCAGTGGACACACTTAATAAAGTAAAAAAGGGGACTGTTGTTGGCGTTATTGAAGACTTCCATTATAAAAGCCTCCATGAAAAAGTTAATGCCACTGTTATCCATCTTTATCCACAGGTGAATTTTAAAGCTGCTGTTAAGTTGAAAAATGCAGACATAAAAAATACCATGACCTATCTCAATTCGACATGGAATAAATTTTCCTCAGGTTTCCCTCTCGACATTACTTTCATGGATGAAACTTATGGAAAAATGTATGAGGCAGAAGAAAAACTGGGAACCCTGATGTGGATATTCACGTTGATGGCGATTATTGTCGGATGTATGGGATTATTTGCATTAGCCACTTTAAGTGCAGAACAGAGAACAAAAGAAATTGGTATCAGAAAAGTTTTGGGTGCCAGCGTGTTTAATATTATCAGAATGCTTTCCAAAAGTTTTCTATCCCTGATTATTATCTCTTTATTGATCGCATTTCCCGTCGCATGGTGGATAATGAACAATTGGTTGAAAGATTTTCCTTACCGGGTAGATATTAGTTGGTGGATTTTTGCCATTGCAGCATTAATTGCCATGATTATTACTTTGTTAACCATCAGTTTCCAGGCAGTTAAAGCAGCGATGGCGAATCCGGTGAAGAGCCTGAGAAGTGAGTAGTAAGAAGTGAGCAGTGAGTAGTAAGTAGGGAACGGCCAATACAGTTTTACGTTTTACGTTATACGTAAACAGCCCGTACAGGTAATAGATATGTTTTTTTCATAACTGTAACGGCTGCTATACTTCCCACTTCCCATTTCATACTTCGCACTTCATAAGTTATGTCGCCATTAAAACAGCGATCGCCAATCCGATAAAAAATTTAAGAACCGAGTAACTTATTCCCCTCTACATCGTCTCACGGTCAAATCATTCCAAATGTTCAAAAATTATCTCAAGATCGCTTTCAGAAATATTATCCGGCACAAGGCGTATTCCTCGATTAACATTTTGGGTTTAGCCATTGGAATGGCATGCAGCATTCTCATATTCTTATGGGTGCAGCATGAATTGAGTTTCGACCGATTCAACAGCAATGCGAAAAATATCCATCGAATCACTGCCGATGCCAGCGACTTCAAAGTAGCTGTTAATCCTGCGGGAATGCCTCCGGGATTGAAAGCTGAAATGCCAGCCATTAAAAGTTTTGTACGATTCAGCCATCCTTCTACGAATATGTTTGAATTCGGTG
>JANPJC010000016.1:0-7129 GCA_031425315.1 Chitinophagales bacterium | reverse complement strand
CTGCGGGGCTGGCTAAAAAAGCTACAACTGCAGCAATTTCCTTTGCTTCACCAAATCTTTGTAACGGAATCTGCTGATGCATTTCACTAGTCACTACAGCCTTGTCCTTACCCTGTTGCTTCGCGGTAATTTGAATAATCTGCTCCAGCCTTTTAGTTTCGGTGAAACCAGGTAATACACTGTTAACCGTAATTCCAAACTGGCCAACTTCATTACTTAGACTTTTAGACCATGAAGCAACCGCAGCGCGAATAGTATTGGATACGCCAAGATTTTTTAAGGGTACCCGCACAGATGTTGAGATGATATTGATAATTCTTCCATAGCCTGCTTCTTTCATAGATGGCAATGCAGCCTGTGCCAACATTTGATTATTCACAAGGTGTTGCTGAAAAGCAGCAGTAAAGTCTTCAGCTGTTGCATCAGTGATTGGTCCCGATTTCGGACCACCCGTATTGTTAATCAGAATATGTATCCGTTTTGCAGAAAGATGCACATTAACTGCTTTTTTTACTTCTTCAGTATTTGAGAAATCAGCCACCAGGTACCCATGTTGTTGCCCGGCGGAAGTATCCAGTTTTTCAATAATTTCTTTTAGTGCAATTTCATTTCTTGCAAACAATGTGCAGTTAGCACCGCATTGTGCCAATTCAATGGCAACCGCTAAACCAATCCCCTGCGTACTACCGCAAATCAATGCCTCTTTTCCGTTAAGTGATATGTTCATAGTGAGAAGTAAGTAGTGAGTAGTAAGCAGGAAACAGCCCCGCTTGGTTTTACATTAAATGTTATACGTTTTACGTTAACAGCCGAAACAGGTTATAAGTTAAGAGTTAAAAGTATTAAGTGAACAGCCCAATATAGCTCGAAATGATTTTCGTTACACAGAGTCAACTCTTTAAGAATTCACATATTGACCTATTCACCCATTCACTTTCCATTAAATACCTTGAAGAGATTTTTTTACCCTAATTATTATTAACTTCAGCCTTCGCACTTCGTACTTCTCACTTTATTCCATGTCTTGTTTCAATGAATCCGATAATTTCACCAATACCTTATCAATCCTGTGCCCGTCCATATCTATAATTTCGAAATGAAATCCACTCCATTCCATCATGTCACCGCTTTGAGGAATACGTTGCATGCGATGCAGTATAAAACCAGCCAGCGTATCAAATTCCTGCTCACCCTCATTCATCCATTCCGTTTTCTCAAACTTCGATAAGAAGTCATAAAATGGAATTTGTGCGTCTACTAAAAAACTTCCATCTTCACGTTCCTTCACTTCATAATCATCCAGATCCTGTTGCGGTAGTTCGCCTACAATCGCTTCGAGAATATCATTGAGCGTGATCAACCCCAACAATGTTCCATATTCATCAACAACAAAGCAGGTATGAATTTTTGATACCTTAAAATATTCGAGCAGTTGATATGGCGTATTATTTTCCGGCACAAATAATGCCGGTTTCATGATATCCTTGAAAGGAGTATCATCCGGAGTTACGTACATATCTTTTATAGAAACTATCCCTTTAATGTTATCGATGCTTTTGCTGCAGATGGGATAAACAGAATGAGGTTCCTGGAGAATTTTTTCTTTGATGGTGATTTCATTATCATTTTCATCAAACCAGATAATATCACTGCGGTGCGTCATCAAAGAAGTAATATTTCTGTCTCCTAAATGAAACACCCTTTCAATTATCTCCTGTTCTGTAGCTTCAATAGCGCCGGTTTCTGTTCCCTCACTGATAATGGCTTTAATCTCTTCTTCAGTCACCTGGTTGTCGGTACTTGTGATATTGAAAAGTTTTACAAGGAGATTAGTGGTAATGTTCAATAACCATACAAATGGCCAGGTAATAATGTTAATGAGCCTCATTGGACCGGCTACGAGTTTGGCAATTGCTTCCGGTGCAATTAATCCTAATCTTTTCGGTACCAGTTCGCCCAATATCAATGAAAGGAAAGTAACCAGGATAACCACTATCGTTGTTGCAATACCGTTAGCATATTCTTTGATCTGGGGTATTTCCTGCAGCACCACTACAAAGTTGTCAACGATTTTTTCTCCGGAATAGATACCGGTTAAGATGCCAATCAATGTAATCCCGATTTGTACCGTGCTAAGAAAAGTTTCCGGTTTATTAGCGAGTTCGAGTGCTGATCTGGCCCGTTGGTCGCCCTTATTAGCCTGCATTTCCAGCCTCGTTTTGCGTGCTGACACCAGCGCTATTTCTGCCATCGAAAAAAGGCCGTTCAATAATATTAATCCTAACAGTATAAAAATTTCGGTCATGTATGTGAATTAACTAAACTCATTTTGCGATTGAAAAATTTTGCGCTGAAATATCCGATTGCGATGCCGAATAGTGCCCCGCAAATAACATCTGAAGGAAAATGCACACCCACGTACACCTGCGCATAGCTGATAAGCGATGCCCATATGAAAACCAATGCCGTCCATCTCGTCATAAACTTCAGGGTGTGAAATATAAACATTGCTGCTGCAAAATGATTACTGGCATGAGATGAAATGAAACTGCCGTTCATTCCGCAATACCTCGCCAAAAACCTGATCTGCGATTCAACATCTTCATTTCGGCAAGGGCGTGCTCTGTCAAACACCTCCTTGATCACCTTGCTGCTCAATATATCACAAACTCCTATCATTAATAATGCTGTTGCCACCCACCACCAGCCCTTCGATCCATAATTCATTGTTAGGAAAACAAGCAGAAAAAGATAAAATGGTACATGAAGAAGCTGTTCTCTCATCAGCAAAAAAAATGGGTCAAGAGAAGGGGTACTCATGTCCCTGTTGATTTTCAACAAGAGCCAGTAGTCGGCATGCAGAATTTGCTCTGTAAATGCTAACGCAGTCTGACTCTTCATCAATATCATGTCAGCAAAAATAGGAACTAGGCGACAAGTTGCAGGAACAATTCAGTAAAATAATGAAAATTAATGATTTAGATATGACTATCGGCCTCTCTTGTCTTGTTATCCATCATAAAAGGACAACAGAAAGTACGGCAAGCAAAATTTGCGGATATATAAAAGGTAACCCAAATCCGCATCACTTTTTTTGAACTTTATTTTCGGTTTTTAGCCGTTGCAAGGGGGTTTGGCCCACGACCTATTCCGTAAATTTACGTATGTTTGCACCCTCTAAACCCATAGACTTGTGGCATTGATAAAAAGTATTTCAGGAATACGGGGTACGATCGGTGGTAAGCCGGGCGAAACGCTGTCTCCTCCTGACGTTGTGAAATTCACCGCAGCATTTGGTTCCTGGCTTGTAGAAAAAACCGGGAATAAAAAAGTAGTGATAGGTCGTGATGGTCGTATCAGCGGCCCGTTAGTGAACAGCCTGGTGGTAAGTACCCTTAATGCATTAGGTATCAATGTCGTTGACCTCGGATTAAGTACTACTCCCACTGTTGAAATGGCTGTTGTTTTTGAAGAAGCCGCAGGTGGTATAATTATTACCGCAAGTCATAATCCTAAAGAATGGAACGCATTGAAACTACTCAATGCTAAAGGTGAGTTCATCAGTGGGGAAGATGGTGCTGAGGTTTTAGAAAAAGCCAATAAAGGGGAATTTGTTTTTGCGGGTGTAGATAAATTGGGTGCATATATCACCGATGACAGCTACGCTGATAAACACATTCAGGCCATTCTATCCCATGAATTGGTAAATGCAGAAGGCATTAAGAAGAAGAAATTTAAAATAGTTGTAGATGCTATTAATAGTACAGGCGCTATTTATGTACCTGCATTACTGAAAGCATTAGGCGTAAAAGAGCAGGATATCATTATATTAAACGGAGAAGTCAACGGGAAGTTTGCACACAATCCTGAACCGCTTCCGCAAAATCTTTCTCAATTATCAAATGAAGTTAATAAAACCGGCGCCCACCTTGGCATCGCTGTTGATCCTGATGTAGACAGGTTGGTGATTGTATGTGAAGATGGCAGTATGTTCGGTGAAGAGTATACGCTGGTGGCTGTAGCGGATTATGTATTAGGCAAAAGAAAAGGAAATACTGTCAGTAATCTTTCTTCTTCCAAAGCATTGAAAGATGTAACTCTTCGTCACGGCGGTGAATATTTCCCAAGTTCTGTTGGCGAAGTGAATGTGGTAAATAAAATGAAGGAAGTGAATGCTGTTATTGGTGGCGAAGGAAATGGCGGAATAATTATGCCTGATCTACACTATGGAAGGGATGCTTTAATCGGCATCGCACTATTTTTAAGTTTTCTTGCTGAAACCAAAAAAACCGTTAAGCAGTTAAGGGGAACTTATCCAGACTATTTCATCAGTAAAAATAAAATTGAATTGGAAAATGGTGTTGACCTCAACATTATTTTTAATCAGTTGAAAACAAAATACAAAAGTCAGCCATTGAATACTGAAGATGGGCTGCGTATAGAATTTGATAATGACTGGGTTCATTTGCGTTCGAGCAACACAGAACCTATCATAAGGATTATTGCAGAAAGCAATTTTGAAACAACCGCGCGGAATATTGCCACAAGACTGATACAGGATATCAGGGAATTTATGTAGATCGTATCGCGTTTCGGTTGCAGCATTATAAAAGCTGTTGGATTATGACAAGCAGGATTTATTTTGATAATGCGGCCACGACTCCAATGGATCCGCAGGTGCTGGAAACCATGTTACCTTACATGACTGAAAAGTTTGGTAATCCCTCTTCAATATATTCGTATGGCAGAGAATGCAGACTGGCGATCGAAATGGCCAGAAAATCAGTTGCAAAAATTCTGAATGCTCATCCGGCGGAAATTTTTTTTACCAGCGGGGGAACTGAAAGCAGTAACACGGCGATTTTTTCTTCAGTACGCGAACTGGGATGTACGCATATCATTACTTCTCCAATAGAACATCACGCGACGCTGCATAGCGTAGAATACCTGCGAAGCAGAGGTGAAGCGGCTGTGAGCTATGTTGATATATTGCCGAACGGTCATGTCAATCTCGAAAATCTTGAAGAGTTATTGGCACAATCGGAAGAAAAAACGTTGGTTACACTCATGCACGCCAATAATGAAATTGGTAATATTACTGATATTGATGCCGTTGGTAAATTATGCAAATTTTATAATGCCATTTTTCATTCTGATACGGTGCAGACCGTCGGGCATTTTCCAATAAATCTCCGTAGTACGCCTGTACATTTTATCACGGGAGCAGCGCATAAATTTCATGGTCCCAAAGGTGTGGGTATATTATACATCAATGAGAATGTAAAAATACATCCGCTGATTCATGGTGGCGGACAGGAAAGAAATATGCGTGCCGGTACCGAAAATCTTTATGGTATTGTTGGATTTGCAAAGGCATTGGAATTGTGTACAGTTAATCATGCAGCAGATGAAGAACATATCCGCGGTATCAAACTGTACATGATGGAACAGCTGCGGAAAAAAGTAAAAGGTATTTTTTTCAATGGTGATCCAATGGGCGAGAGTTTGTACACTGTACTTAGCGTAAGTTTTCCCAAGACAGAAAAATCAGAAATGATTTTGTTTAATCTCGATATCCATAATGTTTGCGCTTCTGGTGGTAGTGCCTGCACCAGTGGTACCGATCAGGGTTCGCATGTTATCCGCGCAATTAATAATAATCCCAACCAGGTCACGGTTCGTTTTTCTTTCAGCAAACTAAATACGAGGGAAGAAGTAGATAAGGTCGTGGAGATGCTCCAGGAATTGGTGTGATTTTGAAGTGCGAAGTGCGAAATGCGAAGTATGAAGTAAACAGCCGACACCAGCGTCAATCGTTCCCGCTATCGAGCGGGATGAAACGTGAATGAACAGCCACCCGGTGAAGTGAATAGGTGAATGTGTCAATGGGGGAATTCGAAAAAAGTGCGAAGTGCGAAATGCGAAATATAAAGTAAACAGCCGACACCAGCGTCAATCGTCAATCGTGAATGAACAGCCACCCGGTGAAGTGAATAGGTGAATGTGTCAATGGGGGAATTCGAAAAAAGTGCGAAGTGCGAAATGCGAAGTATGAAGTAAACAGCCGACACCAGCGTCAATCGTCAATCGTGAATCGTGAATGAACAGCCACCCGGTGAAGTGAATGAGTGAATGTGTCAATGAGGGAATTCTGAAGTGCGAAGTATGAAGTGCGAAGTGAGAAGTAACAGTCCTCTCCAGCGTGAATCGTCAATCGAGAATCGTGAATGAATTCCAAATGTTCCAGGTTACATCAGAAAACACAACTTTGTATTGGCCGTTCCCTATTGCCTACTGCCTATTGCCTGAGTATTGGCTGTTCTCTACTGCCTACCTACCTACTGAGTATTGGCAAATCCCAGCCTTCTGATCAAATCGTCAGGTAATTTTGGTAATTTTTTTCTTTCGATAAGATAAGTAGATAATCCTGCGATATCACGGAAGATATAATGTTTACTGGCAGCGCCTTCGAGGTAACCCGCACCTGATGTATTTCCAGTTCCCACGCGCATGCCGATCATGCGGCGCACCATTCGGTAATGAGCATGCCGCCATCCTGCCAGGCGATTATCAATGTCAACAAGTGTATCTAATATGCGGAATGAATTTTGAAATACCGGGAAGTCGCGGTATAACATAATGAACAATGCTGCGCGCATTGCCGCAGGACTCAACTGATGACGAAGCGTTTGTAATTGAGCAATGTCTTCCGGTGATGAATGGTCAGGAATAATTTCAAAAAATAGAAATTTAAACTCTGGTAACTTGCCTTTTTCATAAGCGTTTAATCCGTTGATATAAATATTGCTGTAGTCGTTCCAAAAAGGATGAAGATGTCCTTGCGGATAAGACGCTTCATATGTTTTCCATAATTCCATCTCGAAAAATGGTAATCTTTCAAGCCAGTCGTTAACCATTTGCAGTAATGAGCGGTCGGATTCAACTTTATGTATGGATTCAAAATCATCCGGATTAAATCCTCCTGCATTGGTTCTTTTGTAATAATCGGCATGATGCCTTTTTTCCATCTGCAACCCGAGTTTGGCTTCTATCAGTCTGAACTGAACGCTTTGAAATCCTGATGCCGGTGTCAACAAATTTCGGAATTCCAAAAAGTCGAGTGGCGTCA
>JANPJC010000015.1:0-4501 GCA_031425315.1 Chitinophagales bacterium | reverse complement strand
TAATGTTTCCGAAAGTTCAATTTGTTCCTGTATTTCAGTTTTGGAACCAATCCACATTTTTGGTCTGCCTTTTTCATCCTTTACAGGAGTTGCCCGAACAAGATGCCATAAATATTTTCCATCCTTACGCAGCAGTCGGGTTTCATTTTCAAAGTCATCACCGGTATTAATAGAATGCTCCCATTTCCGTTTTGTATGCGACCAGTCTTCCGGGTGAATAATTTTTTTCCAGCCCCAATCTTTCAGTTCCTCGAATGTGAGCCCGGTATAGTCAAGCATTATCTGGTTAAAATAATTTCTGTTTCCCTGCGCATCAGCAGTCCATACTTTTTGCGGCATTCGTTCAGCCATTTGGCGAAATTGTTCTTCGGCCTTTTTATGCTCATGTATATCTGTAAATGCCCCTACCCATTTTACAATTTTATTTGCTTTATTTAAAACAGGTTCCCCTTTTACAGCATGCCATCTGTATTCACCATGTTTACTTTTAAGGCGCACATTAAATGTGTAAATGTTTCCTGTCGTTAGGCTGCTTGTCCATGCTGCATTGATATTATCATAATCCTCCGGATGCACTATTTCCCTCCATTCTTTTTCTCCATCGGGTTCAATGCCTGAATATTCTTTCCATCTGGAAGATGCAAATTCCTGATTGCCTTGTGCATCTGTCATCCAAATTAATTGAGGTAATGTCTGCGCAAGAGAACGGAAACGTTCTTCGCTTTCCTTCACTGTTCTTTCAGATTTTCTTTGCTCAGTAATATCCCTGAATATCCAGCTACAGCCATAATACTTTCCTTCTGCGCCAGCAACATGGTAGCCATATCTTTTTATTACTTTGCCGTCTTTAAATTCCAGTTCATCATTACTTGTTTCATCGGGATTTTCATATAACCATTTTACCTTTTCCATAAACTTTTCAGGATGTACCAATTGTGTTAATGCAAAGGTTAATGCTGCGTTATCATCTTTTGCATCCACTATTGGCTGTGGCATATTCCATATTTCTATAAACCTGTGGTTATAAGAAAGTATCGACCCTTTTGTATCCACTAATAAAATACCATCAAGGCTTGCTTCGTTGTGGGATTCCAATAAGGCTTTTCGGTATTCAAGCTGGGATAATATCAGTTTTTGTTTGTTGATATTTATTCCTGTTCCAATAAAGCCCTCAAATTCACCTGCTTCGAGCCGGGGAACTCCTTTAATATAAAACCATTCATATTGCTGCGTCATCGCATTTTGAACACGATATTCAAGTGAAAAAGATTGCTGCAGCAATGCTGCTTCTCCAAAAGACTTATATACCATTGCAATATCTTCCGGATGAACTTTTTGCTCCCACATATTCCCCGTGAATTCCGTATAATGTGTAATACCGATAAACCTGAGTACTTCGGGATTAGCATATAGAACATTGACTTCTTTATCGGTTAGCCAAATCCACATAGGTGCCTGGTCTGCCAAAACCCTGAATTGTTCTTCAGCCTTTTTTTGTTCAGTAATATCTGTATTGGTGCCTATCCATCGTATAATTTTCCCTTCCTCATTTGTTACCGGATAGCCGCGTGTGAGAAACCACCTGTACTCCCCATCATGCCTGCGAAGGGGAAAAGTGAGTTCGAATGTTTCGTTGGTATGCCATATTTTTTTTGATATTTCAACTATGCGTTCTACATGGTCCGGGTGATGCACTTTTTGCCAGCCCCAGCCCCGCATTTCTTCCAGGGTAAGTCCGGTGTATTCTAACCATCTTTTATTATACCAGTATATCAATCCTTCGCCATCCGCAAGCCAGGCAAGGTTTTCCATATTATCTGCCAGGGTGCTGAACTGCTCTTCGCTTTCTTTTATTCTTTGCTCAATTTTTATTCTTTCTGTAATGTCTATTGAAGTGCCTATGATGCCTGTAATGTTTTCTTCAGAATCTTTAATTGCCTCAATATGTAGCGTGTGGTTGGCTTTTTTATCACCAATTTCAATTTCTATATCACCGTTAAAAGCATTGCCTGTATCCAGTACTTTTTGCTTAATACTGGTTAATACTGCTGCAGTTTCTGGTACATGCAGGTCTTGATCTGATTTTCCAATGATGTCATTTTGAGTAAAATCAGGATGGTGATTATAGATCCAGGTATGAATTAAATTTTTATCCTGGCTAAAAACTATTTGGTTACTGCCTGCAAGTGCCAGCCTGAAACGCTGTTCGCTTTCTTCAATTTCTTTTCTGGCCAACACATTTTCAGTAACCTCTTGTAATACACCATTAAAACGGTAGGCAATTCTTTCATCATTAAACCATACCCTGCCTTTGCCCTGTACAATGATTTCTTTATTAGTTATTGGGTTAATAATACTGTATTCCTCCTCATAAATGCCACCCGATGAATAATCAAGCGCTTTTTTAATGGCCGTAATAATCCTGTCTCTATCTTTTTCGGCAATGGCATCGGTGGCATGGTGTAGTTCTATTTCCTCAGATTCAGATAATCCGAACCATGATTTTAAACGGTTATTGGCCGTAAATTTATTGGTAGCAGGATTATAATCCCAAGTACCTAGTTCGGCAGCATCCATAGCAAATTTTAACTGGGTAGAATTTTCTAATAATGCTAGCTGTGCCTTTTTTTTATCGGTTGTTTCAATTACCGTTACCAATACACCACCAACTTCACCATTGTCTTTTCTTATAGGACTATATGCAAAATCGAAATAACATTCTTCTACAAACCCGTTCCTGTTTAACGGCAACATCAAATCAGGAAATCCAACAGCTTTCCCATTCATCACTCCATCAAACATGGATTCGATAATATGCCATATTTCTGAAAATGTTTCTCGTGTGCTGATACCCAATGCCTGCGGGTGTTTGGTTGCTCCAAGGATGGGACGATAGCCGTCATTGTAAAGCTGGATGTATTCGCTGCCCCAGGCGATATACATACCGAAGGGGTTATCGAGCATTACGGCAACCATGGTACGAAGGCTTTGAGGCCAGTCTGCAGGGTCGCCTAAAGATGTTTTACTCCAATCTTTCGCTCTTATCAGAGCACCCATTTCTCCGCCTCCACTAAGGAAATAATAGTCAGAATTTTTATTGCTCATATAAAAATTACTTATGGTTGCAATATAAATTTATCTCTTGCAGGTTGGGTTAATTGTTTTTGTGATATGAGTGTAACAGCTTCTAAGATTACTTTCTTTAATTTATCATATTCACCTGGCTTACAAATATAATAATGGGCTCCTTTTTGGTAAAGTAAATCTACAACTTCCATATTGAGAGAAGTGGAGTATATAATTATCGGAGTACGCAGCAATTACCAGGCAGGAAATCATAATTCCTCTATTCTGGCCAGTTGGTTTTCGTCCATTATAGTCAGCGGTTTTCTTATTTTTTGATTGGATTCATCCTCTTAAACTTCGCTAATCTCCCTTGCAGCACGTTCACCTGATTCAATTGCACCCTCCATACTGGCGGAATAAATGGAAGTATGTTCTCCGGCAAAATGGATACGCCCTTCAGGACGACTGATCTCGGGCAGCCATGATGTAATCTGGCCGGGGAGAAATAATGAGTATGCTCCGAGTGAGTAGGGGTCAAGCTGCCAGCTCTTTGACATTCCACCCTCGTAGTATTCAGCAATATCAGGATGGACTTTGCTCATTTGCTCAAGTGTGAATTTTAACCTGTTGTCATTCGACATCGTGTCAATTTGCAATGCATCCTGGCCACGTACATGTGCTTCAAGAATAGCGCTGTCTCTTTCTCTTCCTGTTTTGATCATAGGATGCTTTTGTACCTGACCGATAGGAAGATCTGTCATGGCTGAACCATTTTCTCCATTGCTTTCCCAAAACCGTTTCTTTACTTCCATGAAAACACGCGTTGTTGGCGCGTAAGACAAACCAGCAATGATCTCTTTTTTAGGGGCTGAAAACGAAGGGGAGATATTAATGTTTTTCAGTACCGAAAAAGGAATAGTGCAAACGACCCGATCTGCAATAATGCTTTCCTGCTTACCTGTTACATTAACAATTACTTCCAGGCTATTGGAGTCATTTTTTATGCTCACCACTTCAGCACCAAATCGAATTCGTTCTCCAAGTCTGGTTGTAAATGCTGTCGACAAAATATCAACTCCACCGGGGAAGCTGTAAATATCTTTACTCCCGGCACTTTGTACAACAGGTAGCAGATTCCAGGCAGCGGATGCCCGTCCATCGCGATCGGCATACCAGGTGGTCGTCCGGATAATTTCCTGCGCCCCTGCAGAGGCACCCCTTTCTGCGACAAGTTGAAGCAATGTCTTATTGTCAATTGAACGGGCCCAGTCATACAATGGATCTGAAATGGAAACATCGGTTACGCTATTGAGTAAGGGCTGGATGTACCTGTTGGTAATACTACCTTCACGCTCTTCAGGTTTGAGATCATATGGCCAGTCTATTTTTCCGTTATTTGGAACAATTCGCCTGCCACGTAAGTGATAGACAGTAT
>JANPJC010000014.1:0-47369 GCA_031425315.1 Chitinophagales bacterium | reverse complement strand
AATATGTAGCCGGGAATATTTTTAAAATCAAAAGTTTCACTCAGGTAAAAATTGAACAACGTGCTTTCGGCCAGGATAATTTTTGAACATAACACACCTACTACAGCTGAAACCACCAGCGGGATGAAATAGCTCACAATTGTTTCTGCCATTAATATCTCAATTGCAAAAATGATCCCCGCTATTGGCGCGTTAAAAATGGCAGCAATACCTGCTGCCGCTCCGCAGGCAATTAATAATGTTCTTTCCTGGTAACTGATGCCACTCAGTCGTCCGACTGTTGACCCTAATGATGAACCTGTGGCAACAATTGGAGACTCTAATCCTGCAGAACCTCCTAAACCAACCGTTAAAGAGCTGGTGATTACATGATAATAATTGTTTACAGAAGGAATAAATGATGACCTGCGTGCTACAGAACGCAGAACCATTGCAATTCCTTTTTCCATTGCTGACCTGAAAAAGAATTTAATTACTAGTGTGGTGAGCAGAAGTCCTACAACTGGATAAATCAGAAACTGCAGCGACTCGGGATCCCGCAGTACAAATTGCTGGAATTGATGAACAATGATTTTCAACAGTACTGCTACCAATCCGGAAACCAAACCGGTTATGGCAGCCAACAACATCATCAGCTGTATTCTGTTAAACCGAACACGCAGATAACTGATGGTTTTGCGATAAATCCCTGTGATGAAATTTTTCAAATCTTTTTACATCCAGCAATAAAGATACCGCATGATTTACTGGTGAGAGTAACCTTATCGCCAGTCCTTTTTGCTGAAATAAGGAATATCATCCCGTGAAATGGTGGATTTTTGTTGCCAGTAATCCACAGTCACTACATGTCCTTCATGAGTGCGGAGCAATCTTCCAAACAATGCATTGGTCGGATTAAAGGTAACGTCAGTCACTCCTACTGTAAAAGTTTCCGCGGCTGGCGGTACAGGTTCTGCAGCCACCACTGGTTCTGTACCCGGCTTGGGGGGCGGTGCAGCCTTCGGCGGAGGAGACGGTACCACTAAAACGGTGTAGCCATTTAACTCAAGCAGTTGTTTCAGAAATTGAACACGTTCTGGTGTAACCAATTTCTCAACAATGGAACATTTTACGCCATCAAGATCTTCGAATAAATGATTCTGATTTATTGCCACGGCTGTTTTTTTAGTTGATAGTGTTTTAGGATCAGTGAATGAGTGAATAGGTCAATCGGTGAATTAACAGCCGTTTCCTTCGTGAATCGTGAATCGTGAATCGTCAATCGTCAATCGTGAATCGTCAATCGTGAATCGTCAATCGTGAATCGTCAATCGTGAATCAAACAGCCACGCGGTGGAGTGAATAGGTGAATAAGTCAATGGTGAATTCAAGGCAAGTGTTTTACATTCAGGCACTCGCCGTGAATCTCCTGGATTATTCTCCGTGCATCTCCGCGTCCATGCTGTTTTCCTGCTCACTGCTTACTTGTATTGGCTGTTCTCTACTGTCTACTGTCTACTGTCTACTGTCTACTTACTGCCTACAACTAAATGTCAGAATTTGGATTTAGTGGATTAGTGGATTATTGGATTATTGGATAAGTTAATAAAAGATCCCGCAATTTAAATAACAACTTCCTCTTATTTTGACCCGGCTGTTTCTACTGCTCACTGCTTACTATCTCCTGTATTGGCTGTTCTCTACCGTCTACTGTCTACCGTCTACTGTCTGTATATAAATTCATACACCCAACTAAACACTCCCGCAAACAAAATGCCTGCGGCACAAATAATCAAAGAAAATTTCACCTGCCGGTCTGTTGCAATCGCTGCGCTTTCCAAAAGTGGTTTCTCCATAAACATTACCCGGATGATTTTAAGATAATAGTACAAGGAGACCACCATATTTAAAGCAGCAATTAATATAAACCATATCGGTCCTTTTGATGCACCACTCGCTAACAAAAATATCTTACCAAAAAAACCTGCAGTGGGTGGAATACCTGCCAGCGAAAACAATGCCAAAGCCATCATCCATGCGAGAAATGGATTGGATTGGCGCAATCCTTTTAATCCTTCAATATCGTCTATTCCTGCCTGGTCGTTTAATACTCCGGCAACTCCAAATGCTGCAAGATTTGAAAACAGGTATACTAATATAAAATAGGTCACTGAAGTTTGCCCGGTTAACCCGCCACCGCTTATACCGGCTAATATAAATCCAACCTGTGCAATCGATGAGAAGGCGAGGAACCTGCGGATATTGGCTTGTCGCAAGGCAAACAGGTTTCCTATTAACATTGTGGTTACTGATAAAGTGATGATGAGCCAGTACCAGGCTGTTTCCAGCGGCAGTAATACTTTATATAAGATAGTGACTAGAATAAATGAAAACGCAGCTTTTGATATAACAGAAAGAAATGCAGTAACCGGAATCGGTGAACCTTCATATACATCGGCTGTCCATAAGTGAAAGGGTACAACTGATAATTTAAATGCAAAAGAACTGAATAGGAAAACAAATGCCATCAATTGGAGCCCGTTCATTGATGTTGATACCGACAATGCACTGAAAGCAATGGTACCGGTTGCACCATATAAAAATGATGTTCCAAACAAAAACATGGCAGTCGAGAAAGCCGAGCTCAGAATCATTTTCATTGCCGCTTCAGCAGATTTCTTTTTATCAAGATCGAAGTTTGCTAATGCAGCAACAGGTAATGTAGAAAGTTCGATTGCAAGGAAAAGCATTAAAATATTCCCGCTGGAAATAAGAAAATACATACCCAGCAGGGATGAAAGTAACAGTACCATAAATTCTGTAAGATGCTCTGATTTCCTGCACCAGCCCGGGAAAGAAAGGGATACCAGGTAAACGCCGAGGCTGAGTATAGTTTTTTGTATGCCAATCAATTTATTTGTAACAAACATATCGCCAAATAATGACCCTTCATTATTCCACAACGCGGCTATTATTACATTAATCAATAACAAAACCTGCGTAAGGCTCAGCAATTTTTCGTTGGATAGACCTTTACCTAATTTAATGATGAGCAGAACAAAAATGATCAGTGTGACCATTAATTCTGATTTCATATAGATAAAAAAATCAAGCATAGTTACAATCAGTTTATTTGCAGATAAGGATCAGGAATTATTTCCCACCGATATTTGTGATGATATTTTCTGTTGCGGGTTCGACCAATTTATATAACAACATCGGCGCAATTCCCATCAATACAATTCCTCCCACTAAAATCAATGCAGCCAGTTTTTCGTTCCAGGCAGCGTCTCCAAATTTCAGGTATTCCTCATTTCTTAAAGGCCCCATCACAGTTGATCCGATTGCTCTCAGTATATACACAGCAGTTACTACAATTGACAAACATCCTGCAATGGTAGCCGCTCTGTAAATCGTTTCGGTACGTTGCCAGCCGCCCATAAATACGGTCATTTCCGCCGGGAATCCACTTAGTCCGGGCAAGCCTAATGAACACAATCCGGCGATAAACATTATCGCTGAAATAAAAGGAATTGACTTCATCAATCCACCCATTTCCGCAACTCTCCGGGTGTGGGTTCTTTCATATACCATTCCAATTACGCCGAAAAAAAGAGCGGTCATTAATCCATGTGACACCATTTGAAACACCGCGCCGGTAATTGCCGTTTTAGTCATCAGGCCAATGCCCAGCAGTACAAAACCACAATGGCTAACCGAAGAATAGGCATTGATATATTTGAGATCGGTTTGCATCATAGTGGCGAATGCTCCGTATAAAATTGCGATTGCAGCCAGTACTACAATTGCAGTACTGTATTGCTGTGCTGCTTCCGGCATAAGGAATGTGGCCACCCGCAAGCAACCATATCCACCTAATTTCATCGAAATGCCCGCCAGAAACATTGAACCGGCAGTGGGTGCAGAAGAGTGCCCATCGGGCACCCAGGTATGGAAAGGAAAGATGGCCGTAAATATGCCGAAACCTACGAATATCAATGGAAATAAAATCATCTGCACATCAGGCAGTAATGGATGTTCAGAAAGATAGATCAGGTCGAAACTTCGATTGCCGGGAGGAAATTGAAAGTACATGGTGAGTATCCCTACCAATATTAATGCGGAACCTCCCATAAGCATTAATGCAAGTTTATTGGCACTATATGTTTTATTACCACTACCCCAGATGCCTATCAATAAATATTTTGGAATCACTGCTACTTCAAGAAAAAAGAAAAGGGTGAAAAGATCGAGCGATAAAAAAAAGCCGTAGGCACCCGCACTTAATAATATCAGTAAAAAGAAGAATTCTTTTGTCATGGATTCAATATTCCACGAAAGGAGAACAGCAGCCAATACCACAACCGCGGTGAGCAGAATCATCGCCACGCTGATGCCATCCACACCAAAATGTAATCCGATATTCCATGCCGGGAACCATTGCAGATCGCTTTGGAAAACGAAGTCATCTGTAATACCCGATGATTTCAATCCCCAAAATAACCAAGCCAACACAACTGCAGTTAAAAGCTGTACAGATGCCCCCGCAAAACTGATCCATTTAATGGTTTTCGATCCGGAAGCCGCCAATATCGCGATACCAGTAATCAGCGGAATAAACATCAACAACCAAAGATTCATACTATCAGTTAAATCCTGTTAAAGAAATATAACATAGCCAAAGTGATTACAATTATACCTGCCAGGTAAAGCATCGTATACTGTTGCACTTTACCTGACTGTAGCTTTTTAATACTCCTTGCTATTTTTTCTGTAATCGTTCCCGAAAAATTAACCAGTCCGTCAACCACATTTTTATCAAACCAGGCGGCAGGCTTTCCAATACCATTAAAGATTATTTTTTTGGTGATGAAAAGATATACTTCATCGATGTAAAATTTTCGTTTGGTAATCATATAAATCACTGAAGTGGAATTGCCACCGCTTCTTTCTCTTTTATAAATAAATGCAGCCGCCAGAATTCCAACTAAACCCAGCAATACAGGTGCAATGGAAAAATTGATTTGCAAAGATGTGTGAACAGGTTTCCCATCACCTGATACAAAATTTCCAAAGGGTATAAAGCCTGTAGATATTGATCCAACGGCAAGGATACATAAAGGAATAAGCAATACAGGAGAGCCTTCCTTATGATGACCATGATGTGAAAATGCTTTGAACCAGAAAATTTTAAAGTATAATCTGAACATATAAAATGCGGTAAGGGCAGATGTAAACAGCGCTAATGCAAATACGATTTTGTTTTTTTCGTAAGCAGCCAACAGTATTTCTTCTTTACTAAAAAATCCCGCAAATGGGGGAATACCTGAAATGGCAAGACAAGCCAATAAAAAACAAATATGCGTTACAGGAAGATCTTTTCTCAATCCACCCATTGCATCTAATTCGTTGCTATGTACATGATGAATCACCACACCGGCACATAGAAATAATAAGGCTTTAAAAATGGCATGAGTGAACAGGTGAAACTGTGAAGCAGTAAAACCAAGCCCTTCTTCACCGCCATAGCCAGACACACCTAAAGCAAACATCATAAAACCGATCTGCGACATAGTGGAATAAGCCAACACTCTTTTTATATCTGTTTGTGTACAGGCAATAATCGCAGCAAATAATGCCGAGAAAACACCTACGTAGGCAATGAATTCCAGTACACCTGGAGCGCTAAAAGTATAAACCGGGAATAGTCGTGCAACGAGAAATACGCCTGCCACCACCATTGTTGCTGCATGGATTAATGCAGACACCGGCGTTGGGCCTTCCATCGCATCCGGCAACCAGATATGCAGCGGGAACATTGCGCTTTTCCCTGCGCCACCCACAAACACCAATAGTAACCCCCAACTAATCACAGGCCATCCTAAAAAGCCAGCTTGTACCGCCTGCTGAATCCATTCTGATCCTGGTGTGCCTAATCGCTCAATTAATAATGTGAAGTCTAATGTCTTTGCCTGGAATGCAATGATCAGGATACCGATCAGCATTCCGAGATCTGCAAACCGCGTTACGATAAACGCTTTTTTAGCAGCCGCAACAGCACTGGATTTCTGATAATAAAATCCGATCAGTAAAAATGAAGAAACACCAACGAGTTCCCAGAACATGTATATCTGGAAAATATTCGAAGACAACACCAGACCCAGCATAGAGAAAGTAAACAATGATAAGAATGCGTAATACACACCAAACCTTTCTTCTCCTTTCATGTACGCCAAACTGTAAACGTGCACCATCAAAGAAATAAAGCTCACTACCACCAGCATCATTACAGTAATTGGATCCAGTAGAATACCGAGGTCAATCGACAGGCCTTCAGAAAAATCCAGCCATGTGAGTTTATATGGGATGAAATGCTGATAAACACCATTGACTTTGCCCCAATGAAAGAAATAACCATATGCAAGTTGCAAAGACAGCACTGTTGAAACCAGCATACTTAGCGTACCGATATATCCACCTGTTTTATTGAATGAATTTCTACCTGCTATTCCCAGCAAAAGAAAAACAACCAATGGCAGTAGTGGAATGGTCAATATGTAAATCAGGTCAGGCATAGCATCGTTAACTTATTTTAGTACTTCATTTCTTCCCCTGAAGAAACATCGATTGTTTGATGGCTTCGGTACAAATTGATAATGATAGCAATGGCCAGCGCGGCTTCGGCGGCAGCAATCGCAATAATGAACAAGGTCATAAACACACCATCCAGCTTTCCCGGCCATACATACTTATTGAAAGCAATAAAGTTCAGGCAAACACTATTCAACATCAATTCAATGCTCATCAATATAGTTATAAGGTTTCTGCGTGAAAAGAATCCGTAGACACCTGTAAAAAAC
This sequence comes from Chitinophagales bacterium, assembly GCA_031425315.1. GTDB lineage: Bacteria > Bacteroidota > Bacteroidia > Chitinophagales > Chitinophagaceae > Pollutibacter. The sequence continues at coordinate 40,530 of JANPJC010000014.1, read as the reverse complement.
AGTGCAGTACTCAAAAACAAAATATGATATAAGCCGGGTTCCATCATTTCAATAGAGGTTTTGATCTCATGGCAATAACTATACAACCTATCATTGCTGCGAGCAATAACATACTGATCACTTCAAATGGCAACGCGTACCCACCCTGTTCTGTGCTCAGCATTTGTTTACCGATATTTCCGACAGTTGGCAGTATTGCATCTCCAGAGAAAACCGGAAAAGAATGGCCTGCAATCTGCAACATCACCAATGCTGCACCACAGAAAACACTTAACGCAGAAAATATCAGGCGCGCAGGCTTTTGTTTTGGCAGCGACTCGCCTGATTTTGCTGTAAGAAAAATCGAAAAGATAATCAGCACCGTAATTCCGCCAGCATACACTACAATTTGTACTGCAGCAATAAATTCGTACTGCAACCAGAAATAAAGTCCCGCTATTCCAATTAATGAGAATAACAAAAATATCGCTGACCTGAATATTTGCCGCGAAGAAACAGCAAGCATTGCACTTCCGAGTGTGATCAATGCAAGCAAATAAAATATTATTGTAGATCCGCTCATTATTCCACTCCTTCCTCCAGTTTAGATCCAGGTTTATTGAGCACTTTAGTCAGTTTGCTCCGGTCAAAAACACTATGCTCAAACGACTGTGCCATTTTAATAGCATCTGTTGGACAAGCCTGTATACAAAGATTACACATCGTACATAGTTCAAGATGATAAATAAATGTGTCAATGGCTTTTTTCTTTTTACCATCGGCATTGATATCAAATTTTGTAATAATTTTTATAGTACCGTTAGGGCAAGCCAGTTCGCAGGCGGTACAACCGGTACAGCGATGCTCGTTACTTTCAGTATGCGGCATCACTACTTCGCCCCTGAAACGTTCCGGTAAAACCAAAGTGGCCCTGTTGTCGGGATACTGTTCTGTAATAATTTCTTTATGATGAGTGAAATAATATCCTGTGCGCCGCATCCCTGTTAAGAGGGATTTTACTGCACCATATACCTCACTGATATAATCTTTCAGAAACATATCAACTTTATTTTAAAAATGCCACTTTAAGATAGCCATTGCCGTTACCACCAGTAAATTCACCATGCTTATCGGTAAAAGGTATTTCCATTCCAGATTTAATAATTGATCAACACGCAACCTTGGAAAAGTCCACCGGAACCACATGATCAGGAAAATCAGAAAAAAAGTTTTTGCCATGAACCAAATGGAGGATGGTATGAAATCCATTATGTGATTAAATCCTTCCCAGTTGCCGATATGCAATGGCATCCAGCCACCTAAAAACAATGTGGCGGCAATGGCGCACACGATAAATACATTTACATATTCTGCCAGAAAAAAAAGGGCAAACTTCATTCCTGAATATTCGGTGTGAAAACCGGCAGTCAATTCTGATTCTGCTTCAGCCAAATCAAATGGAGCCCGGTTAGTTTCAGCAGTTACAGCAATAATAAATATTACAAAAGAAATCACTACCGGTATATGGCCTTTGAAAATCCACCAGCCATTACTTTGTGAAGCAATAATTTCAGATACACTCAGATCGCCTGTGAGGACAACGATAGGTAGTAATGCGAGTCCGGCAGATAACTCGTAGCTTACTATCTGGGCGCCACTTCGCATGGCGCCAAGCAAAGAGTATTTGTTGTTGCTGCTCCAGCCGGCCATTAATATACCAATAACCGATAAGGAAGAGATGGCTGTAACATAGAGTACACCGATATTGACATCCCATATCTGTACACCTTTTGCAAATGCAATGGGCGCCATCAACAGCATCGCAGCAACCATGGCAACAAATGGTGCTGCATTAAACATCAGCTTATCTGCTCCATTTGGTGTGAGTCCTTCTTTCAATAATAATTTCAATGTATCGGCCACTGTCTGAAACATACCCTTCGGCCCCACCCTATTGGGTCCCAACCTGATTTGCATGTATGCCGACACTTTCCTCTCCATCAATACTAAAATCAAACCTAAAACAGCAAATAATGTAATCATTGCAATACCCACAAGTACCATCTCTATGGCCAATGCCCATGCCGAACTGAAATTTTCATTCAGCCATTGGTCGATGCTACCGGTGATATTTGACAAACTCCACATTTGGGTTGTACGTTTTAAGTTGTACGTTTTAAGTTAACAGCCGGATACTGATGTTATATGTTGTAGGTTATAGGTTTTAGGTTAACAGTCAGATACAGGTGTTATATGTTGTACGTTATAAGTTTTAGGTTAACTACCAATACATTTCCTTACTATACCTTTTGCTTTCACTTCCTATTGTGCTTTTCATCACATCATTTAAAAAACTATCACCGGTCAATATCAGGAATTACAAGGTCAAGACTTCCCATGATGGCAACAAGGTCACCAATTTTTTGTCCGCGCGAAATTTGATCCAGTGTACTCAGATTGGAAAAACCTGGCGACCTGAATTTAATCCGATATGGTGTGGTGGCACCTTCACTAACTACATACACGCCGAAATCTCCACGGGCCGTTTCCACTCTCGAATAATATTCACCTTTTGGTGGCTTCAATACGGCCTTGGTTTTTGCTTGAAATTCGCCTTCGGGAATATTGTCGATCAGCTGTTCAATGATTGAAATTGATTCCTTCATCTCATACATCCTAACCAGATATCGTGCATAAGTATCCCCTTCTGTCAATATAGGTTCTTTAAAATTCACCTGGCTGTACACTTCGTAAGGATACAACTTTCTGATATCACATGAAACGCCGCTGGCTCTTGCCACAGGGCCACTACAACCAAAAGATATTGCATCTTCTTTTGACAACACACCCACGCCTACTGTCCTTGCTTTGAATATAGTATTATAGGTAACCAGTTCATCATACTCATCAATCTTACTTCTGAAATCTGTAATAAACTGTTTGACTCTCTGCTGAAAATTGGGATGGATATCGAACATGACTCCGCCAGGGACCATATAATTCATCGTGAGTCTTGCGCCACAGGTTTCTTCCATGATATCGTTGATCATTTCCCTTTCCCTGAATGCATGAAAAAATGGAGTAAGTGCCCCGACATCCATAGCTAAAGCTCCCCACCATAATACATGTGAAGCTACACGTGTAAGTTCATCCATTAACACCCTGATATACTGTGCCCTTGCCGGTACTTCTATCTGCATCGCTTTTTCTACCAGTAATGCACAGCCGTGATTATTGATATGAGAAGAAAGGTAGTCCATGCGGCTCGTCACATAAATGAATTGCCGGTAAGTAAGACTTTCGCACATCTTTTCTATACTTCTATGGATATAACCCAGATGTGGTTCAACCTTTTTGATAGTTTCACCATTCATGGTAATAATGAGATGCAATACCCCGTGCGTGGCAGGATGCTGCGGCCCCACATTGATGATCAGGTCACCCGTTTCCGTTGTACCTATCTCTTCTACCATGAAGGTTTTAAGTTTTAAGTTTTAGGTTTTATGTTTTTGTAACGGCTCACTGGTCAACGGCTCACTGGTCAATGGGTGAATGAGTCAATGGGTGAATTAACAGCCACTTCCTTCGTGAATCGTCAATCGTGAATAAACAGCCAGTCGCCGTCATTGTCTGTTCGACGTAAAACGTACAACGTAAAACCTGTATTCACTGCTCACTTGTATTGGCTGTTTCCTGCTCACTGCTCACTACTTACTGCTCACTTGTATTGACTGTTCTCTACTGTCTACCGTCTACTGTCTTACTACAATTTGATCATATTCACCGCATCCTCATAATCCTTACGTAACGGAAATCCCACCCAATCATCCGGTAAAATTAATTTGCGCAAATCTGGATGATTATTAAAATGTACCCCAAATAATTCAAACACCTCGCGTTCATGAAATTCAGCTGTTTTCCAGATATCACAAACCGTTTCAATAACCGGAGCGTTGCGATCCAGTTTCACTTTCATTACCAGTATATGCCTGAACGTTGTCGATGTAAAATGATAAACCATTGTGAGATGTGTTTTCCAATCAACACATGTCAAACAAAATAAATAATCAAATAACAATGTGGAATCAGTCCGCAAAAAATGAACAGTTTGCTTCCAGCTATCAGGGGTTGAAAATAGATTGAGCCATTCACCTCCCTCTTCCTCAACGAGGTCGGGAAATTTCGTTAGCAATGCTGTTTTCAGTTCCTCTCTTGTCATACCTTGTTACAATTGATATAAAAAATGCTGTTCATCTTTCACAGCATTAAAATTTATTTCCATCGATATTTATCCGCTCCCGTTTACCGCCTGCTCTGATTTTTTCCTGCAAAGTCAGCAAGGCATGAAGTAATGCTTCAGGCCGGGGGGGACAACCGGCAATGTACACATCAACCGGAATCACATGATCGGCGCCTTTCACCACAGAATAAGTATTGTAAAAAAAAGGTCCTCCGCTGGTGGCACAGGCGCCCATTGCCACAACATATTTTGGATCAGGCATCTGATCGTACAATCGCTTAAGTACCGGTGCCATTTTATTGACAATAGTACCCGCAATGATTATCACATCTGCCTGCCTTGGTGTGGCCCGCGCCACTTCAAATCCAAACCTCGACCAGTCGTATTTGGGAGCCGCAGTCGACATCATTTCTATGGCACAACAACTGGTTCCAAAAACAAGTGGCCAGAGGGAATTACTACGGGCCCAATTGATTACATCATCCAAAGCAGTAGTTAATATACCGCCACCAGGTGCTTCATGCACCTGCCCGGGAAATGATATTTTTTCTTGTCCTGCGGTCATTCAGATGATTTTAAAAATTCAGCTCCATTTTAATGCTCCTTTTTTGTGGGCATATAAAAGTCCGATAAACAGTATAAAGAAAAATATAATGATTTCTACCATTGCCACCCATCCAACGGCTTTTACAGATACCGCCCAGGGGTATAGGAAAATTAATTCAACATCGAAAATCAGGAAAATAAGTGCAAATAAATAGTAACCCACATTAAACTGTATCCATGTGCGTCCCTGTGTAGGAATTCCACATTCATAAGGTTCCCCTTTCTGCTTATTATGCGACGCCTTCACTAATATTTTAGAAGCAAGTATGGCAATAACAGAGAAGGCAATGGCGGCAATTATCAAAACAATCATTGAGGCTGGGCCCATAAATTTCAATTTGGTCCAAGTACCTTACGAATATAAGGAACGGGAAATTAAAATACGACTTAAAAAGCAGATAACCTTTACACAAATCATACATGAACGACTAAAAAAATAAAATACAGTTTCGCTTACCTTCGCGCATGCCTTACGCCGACCAGTTTTTGGATAGAAAGTTAAATGAGCGCATTGAGGGAAATTACCTGCGGCATCTCAGTATTGTCGAGGGCATGATTGATTTTTGTTCGAATGATTATCTCGGTATTTCTACCCACAAACTTTTACAGCCATTTTTTACCGGAGAAGAACAACATGGATCGCGGGGAGCAAGAACGCTGGCGGGAAATTATGCTTTGATTGAGGAGACCGAGAAAAAAATCGCGACATTTCACCATTCACCGGCAGCATTGATCTTTAATTCAGGTTACAATGCAAATACAGGTGTAATTGCAGCAGTGGCACAAAGGGGTGACATTATTTTATATGATTCACTGGCGCATGCTTCTATAAGAGATGGAGCAAGATTATCTTTCGCCAGTTCGTATTCATTTAACCACAATGATTTGGCTGATCTGTCAGCAAAGCTGGAACAACATATCAAGGGCCTTAGCGGACAAATTTTCGTGCTGACAGAATCAGTGTTTTCAATGGATGGTGATATTGCGCCCGCTGTCGAACTGGTAAAAATCTGTGAGCATTACAATGCGCACTTAATCATGGATGAAGCTCATGCCATTGGAGTATTAGGGGAGCAAGGTGAGGGACTTGTTCAGTCACTGAACCTGCAGGACAGACTGTTTGCCAGGATATTTACCTACGGCAAAGCGCCTGGTGCACATGGTGCCGCGGTTTGTGGAAGTGAAAAACTAAAATCTTTCCTTATAAACTTTTCACGGTCATTTATCTATACTACCTCCTTGCCGGAATCAGCGGTAAAGGCTATCTCTGCCACATACGAGGTTTTTCCAAAGATGTTTTCAGAAAGGAAAAAACTTGATGAGTTGATTCAGGTATTTCAAGCCGCATTAGTGCCATATGTGAAGTTAAATAGTACGACTCCTATCCAGGGGATAATCGTGCCGGGAAATACGGAAGTGAAAGCGCTTGCCGCAGTACTGCGGGAAAACGGGCTTGACGTTCGGCCGATTTTATACCCCAGTGTTCCCAAAGGGATGGAGCGCTTACGGATCAGCCTACACGCCTTTAATACTGTGGAACAGTTGAATCAGTTGATTTCATTCTTGCGAGGGTGAAACAGCAAAGTGAAAAAGACAGTTTTAGGTTAGAAAAATACATTTGGTAACGGTGTTTTACACTTGGATGAGGATTGCAGGTGGTGTAAATTTGGAATGTTGCCGCTTTAGGTGTCAGACACTTTCGCGGCGATTGACACAGGATGCCGGTGCGAAGTGTCTGACACCTGGGACGGGTCCCAAAAAATCACTTCACACTGGCCGGATGCTGCCAGGCCCCTTCACCTTTTAAGCACATTCCAAAAGATGAAATCAGCGGCAAACTGCCCGGCGGCCAACCAACGATTCTTTGCTTTCTTACTATAAAAAATTGGATGGAAAGGTCGTTGTAATTCATGCGCAAGTCCCTCATAAACTTTCAGTTGATTTGGAATCATAAAAACCTCAGCCTGCCTGTGAATGACAGCACTCCCGTACACCGGAATCATCAAATGATCGAATGGCACCACCCTGTCAAAGGTACCATGGACACTTACTACGGGAATATTCGCGTTTTTCATCCAGGTGGAATCAAATAGCGCACCCCAGAAATTTATCACGCCTTTAATATTGTTTCTATTGACCAGGTCCGAAGCTTTTAAAGAGTCATCGCGTTTAGCGATGCCGGCCATATCTCTGGAACTGGAATACGCAGATTGCATGGCTATCATAGCACCGGCTGAATTCCCGGCGACAATAATTTTACTGGTATCAATTCCCAATTTCTTTGCGTTTTTTTTAGACCATTCAATCAAATGATCGAGATCTTCCATGGCGTTATAACAACTATTAAGCATCTCTTTAAAATTACCCAACGGATTGCCTTTGCTTCTTCGGTAATTCATTGCAATACACACATAACCCCGCCTCGCAAAAGTTCTGCTCCATAATGGTGTTCCGCGTGTTTTTTTATTTCCAAACTTAAATCCGCCACCATGCATCCATATCACTAAAGGCCTATTCAGCAACTTATCATTTTTAGGCTGGTAGATATCCATCCTGTAGTCGCGGTCTTTCGCTTTTTGCATATCGGCAGAGCGATAAGATTGATTTGCGGTTACATCAACTGATTTGAAAACTAAATCTTTATACCGTTGTGGCGACTGATTTTGTGCAGCTGTTTGAAATAAGCATCCGAACACCAGGAAGAAACACAAATAATTTTTAACCATAATTATTAATACCCGAAATGCGATACAAACCTTAAATGTTTTTACAAATATCACGAAGGCAATCAATATAATTAAATTGAACTAAATTGTCGGCTCTAATTACAGTGAAATGATTAAATGGTTTGTAATAGTTTTTTTAGCTTTTTTGGTAGCCCCGCAAATCTATGCACAAGAAGCTACAAGGTTTCAAAAAGAAGTGGACGACATTCAAAAAAATGATGCAGTCTATAAAAACAATAAAGTAATATTATTCACTGGCAGTTCTACGATCAGAATGTGGAAAACGCTGAATACTGATTTTAAGAATAAACCCGTTGTTAATCATGGTTTCGGTGGATCTGAAATGTCGGACCTGCTCTATTATGCAGATGAATTAATCCTGAGGTATCAGCCCATGCAGATATTTATTTATGAAGGCGACAATGATATCAATGCAGACAAAACTGTTAAACAAATAATTGCGACCGCAGATAGTTTAGTCAGGAAAATCAGGCTTGTGATGGCCGATGTTCCCATTTACTTTATTAGTGCCAAACCCAGTAAAGCAAGATGGCATCTTAAAAATAACTATCTCGGATTCAACCGTGAGTTGAAGTCTTTCGTATCGAAACAAAGCAATGTTTATTATGTGGATTTATGGAAACCAATGCTGGCTGAAAACGGGATAGTTATGCAGGATATTTTCACAGAAGATGGATTGCATATGAATGACAAAGGTTATACCATTTGGAAAAATGTGATCAGTCAATATCTAAAGTAAATTTTGAAAAGATGCCAAAGGAATTTAAAAAATATTACATCATTCACGGAACACCCGAAGAAGTGTATAGTGCGCTGACAAGTCCGCTGGCTATTCAGTTATGGACGGGAGAACCAGCAGAAATGTCAACTGAACCGGGCACAGAATTTTCACTCTGGAGTGGAAGCATTGAAGGCAAAAATATTGCATTTGAAGAAGGTAAAAAGATTGTACAGCAATGGTATTTTGGAGAGCAGGAAGAAGAATCGATTGTAACCATTAAGATACATCCCCATGCCCAGGGCAGTTCCGTTGAATTGAAGCACACCAATATCCCTGACGAAGTGTTTGACGAAATTGTTGAAGGGTGGAACCTCGCCTACTTTATGTCGCTCGATGAATTTTTTGAATAGAAGGATATGGATTCACAGATCAGGACCGCCACCGTTCATGAAATAAAAGATGAACTGCAGCAACTTCCACCCGCTAAAGTGGTTGAACTCTGTATCAGGCTCTCGCGTTTCAAAAAAGAAAATAAAGAATTGCTGACCTACCTTCTATTTGAGTCTAACAATATGGAGGCTTATCTTAAATTGGTTAAACAGGATACGACCAATCTATTTACCGAAGTCAATAGCACGAATTTATATTTTGCTAAAAAAACCATTCGAAAGATTTTACGATTAATCAACAAACAGATTCGGTTTACCGGATCGAAACAGGCTGAAGCAGAACTGCTGACTCACTACTGCGCCTGCTTAAAAGAGTCAGGTATTCCTTTTCAAAAAAGCAATGCGCTGCTAAATTTATACAAGCAGCAATTAAAGAAAATTGAAAAAGCAGTTGAAGGTTTGCACGAAGATCTACAGTACGAATACCAAAAAGAATTGTCAAAACTTCAACTGTGAATGAACCCGACCACTACTACTTATGTTTTTCGAGAAAAGCATTGATATCATTAGCCACTCTTTCGGGTTGTTCCCAATGTGGGGCGTGACCAATATTATGATATCTGATAAACGAAGATTGTTTTAGCTTTTCATGTAACTCTGTCTGATCTTCAATCGTACTTACCTTATCTTTATCGCCCCACAAAATGAGTGAGGGGATAACAATCCTGACAAGTTCGTTAGAATAATCAGTCGGTTGAAACCCCTTCATTACAAACTTCCACACATGAATGGGTGCTTTCATACTTTCCCCAACCAATAGTTTGAAATAATTACTATCAATCATTTTTTCGAAGGTGCTCCTTTGAAATGCCTTTGCAAATTCTTGATCCACCGTTTTCATTTCATTGATGGCACCAATCAGTTCTTTAACAACAGGATTTCTTGAAAAATTAATAAATGAGCTCATCAGCACCAGGGCTTTTGTCTTTCCCGGATAATCCAAGGCAAATTTTTGCGCAACGGCAGATCCCATTGAATGTCCAATCAGAACAGCAGATTCTATATTTAGCACATCCATAAACTGAGAAACATCTCTTGCCATTATTTCGGGATCATATTCATCAGCCGGCTTATCTGAATCCCCAAATCCACGTAGTGTAATTGCATATACGTGAAGGCCGTCTTTCAGATAAGGCAATATGCTGTCGAACGAATGGTAGGAATCAGTGTAACCGTGTAAAAGTATTACGGACAAACCGATACGGGTTCCCTGTTCAAAATAATTTAAATTGACTCCGCCGGGTAACGACACCCATTTCGCAGCAGGTTCCATATTGATGGGTCTAAAATCAGCCATCTGAGATTGCAAATCGGCGAATGAAAGGCACATAAAGGCAAAAAATAAAATTCGTTTCATAATTTAATGTTTGATAGGTTCATGAAACAAATTTCCTGAAGCAGCCGTATTTTTTCAATGCCCGAAACACCCAAACTAGTCCCCGAATCCGGTGAACTACCAGTTATTTTTACCCCAGGTGTCAGACACTTCGAAGCCTTATTCTGTCATCGTCGCTGCGAAAGTGTCTGACACCTAAAGCTAGCCCCGAAAAAATTTCAGGCAAAGTGTAAAATCACCCACAAAAAAAGAAAATTCACTTTTTATTTCGTGATAACAACACCCGACCAATCAAAATGGCTGGAGGGATCGAAATACACTAATTTTATCAGGTTATGAGAAATCTTTATCTATTGAAAATTCTCTGACATCATTTACCTGAGTTTAATATGTAATGTATAAAACAGGAATTTTCAGCCACCCAAAAGCAGCCTCCGCAAGCCCCGTAGCAAAATAACAGCAGGCTATAATTCGCATATTTTCATTTGTGTTTTTCATATCAGCATTGGATTTACAGGATGAACCAGTACGGAAATACACATAATAAAATCGACCTAAAATACCACTCTGCTTAATGTGATTTTTGAATAGAATTACCCGAACTTCGGCGACCATTTTACGTAAGAATACAACTCGTAAACCCAACATCCAGACTCAGGAATGTATAAATCACCGTTGTCTATTTTTGAACCCTTTTGTCTTCCGATTTTCGTTAATTGCAAATTGATCAACGAACCTGTATTCGCTCAAAACCTGCATCATTGTGGCTACTACTTGCATGATGTGCAGAAGCTTAAAACTGCTATATGAATTATTATTTGGGTGCTGATGTGGGAACCACATCTGTTAAGGTAGTGGCATTTAGCGCAGCAGGAAAAGTCCTCGCCAAACATACCTGTAACTATGAAATGAGCCATCCGAAACCCGACTGGAGTGAACAGGACCCTGACCTCATTCTGCATTCGTTAATTGAATCAGTCAATAAAGTATACATTGCTCTCTCTCCGGCTACTCCGGTCTTTATAAGCTTCAGTGCTGCCATGCACAGTTTATTGACGGTGGATATTCACGGTACTCCACAGACGCAATGTATTATTTGGGCTGATAACCGATCGGCGGCATTCGCTGAGGCACTAAATCAGGATGAACTGGGAAAGGAGTTTTACAAACTTACAGGTGTTCCCATACATGCAATGTCTCCGTTCTGCAAATTGTTATGGCTTAAGGAAAATGAACCTTCAATTTTCGCAAATGCACATAAATTCATCGGCATAAAAGAATATATTTTTTATAAATTGACCGGCAGGTATGTTATCGATACTTCGCTGGCGTCTGCCACCGGTTTGCTCGATATCAAGTCATTACAGTGGGATGAAAAAATATTGAAATATGCTGGTGTAGGTGTTGAAAAGTTATCTGAACTGGTTGATGTTACTCATCGGTTTGAAATGCTTTCTGAGGGAACAAAAACATTGACGCCGCTGCTGGTACCTGTGAATACGCCATTGGTGATTGGGGGAAGCGATGGGGCATCTGCTAATATCAGTGCCGGCATTTTCGATGAAAGCGCGTTGGTAGTTACCATAGGTACAAGTTCTGCTGTGAGAATGCTTAGCAAAATACCATATATCGATCAGGCTATGCGCACATTCTGTTTTCATGCAGTGGGCGAATACTATATCAATGGCGGTGCCAGCAATAATGGTGCAGTAGTACTGGAATGGTTAAAAAACAATCTGCTGGAGCTGGAACAGAAAATGAGTGATTTTCTGGATACAGCGGCAACTGTTCCAGCTGGAAGTGACGGCTTGCTATTTTTACCCTATATTCTCGGAGAAAGGGCACCTATCTGGGACGCACGGGCGAAAGGAGTATATTATGGATTTTCTGTAACGCATAAAAAAGCGCATATGATCCGGGCAGCGATTGAAGGTGTGGTATTTGGAATCTATAGTTTCGGCAAGTTAATAATCGAAAAAAAGCCTGTAAAGGAAATATATGCCACAGGTGGATTCGCCCGAAATCCACTATGGGTGCAAATTTTATCAGATGTTTTTAATTTGCCTGTCAGAGTGAATGGTTCGGAAGAAAGTTCTGCCTGGGGAGCTGTTATTAATGGCATGATATCATTTAATACTGCTATTCCAACTGCTACTGAAGATTTACAACTTTTTGAACCTGACATCGAAAATCATAAAGTCTACCAGAACTTTTGCGAAAAATTTGAAAGACTTACCGGAATGCTTAGGCCGGAATTCCACAGATAAGTTATCCGTTGTAAGTTTTACGTATTACGTTGAGCAGCCAATATATAGTCGGTAGACGGAAGACAGTAGACAGTAGACAGTAGACAGTAGACAGTAGACGGCAGACAGTAGAGAACAGCCGATACATTAGAAGTGAGCAGTAAGCAGTAAGCAGGGTACAGCCAATACAAAGTAAGTAGACAGTAGACGGTAGACAGTAGACAGTAGACGGTAGACGGTAGACGGTAGACTGTCGAGAACAGCCGATACTTGTCTCATATCCAATTCTGAAGCGGTCTCCGTGAATCTCCTGTATTAAACTCCGGCTGTTTCTCCGTGTAACAAAAAATTCCCGGGCAAAGAAGAACTGCCATTCAATTTTACAGAATAATTAGGTAGACGGTAGCAAGCAGTAAGCGGCCAATCAATTTTAGTGAACCTTGTAAGTCGTAGATTTTAAATTTCAGATTAACACAATGCGGAGAAATTAGCAATCAGAAATGTTCACGTAAAACGCACAACCTATAACTTATAACCTGAATTGGCTGTTCCTCCGCTTAACTCAAAATCTCAGCTCAACTCCGTGGCTGAAGAAAGTTGTAAGTAGTAGGTTTTAAGTTTTAGGTAAACAGCAAAATTTATATCTGCGAAAAGCATTTGTAGCTTACTGCCTTTTTCAATTGCCTGTTGCCTTCCTGGATTTTAATATCGGTATGTAAGACCAACAACTTCTGACTCCAGACTATTGACTCTTCTTTCATCCCCGTTTTCAGTGAGAAATCACACACTACCGGCGATTGCAAAACTTTTACTGCATCAGCATCTTTGTCCCATCAAAAAAAACAGAACAGATTTTAAAAAAAGTAAAAATTAACAGTTATGAAAAAGACAATCTTGTTTGCAGCAGTATTTACACTTTCAGTATTTTCAGCTTGCGAAAAAAATGACGACAATTACACTAACAATCCCCCGGCCATACAATCTACAATTGTATCCGCAGCCGGAGATGAAGCAGGCCTTGCAACTAAAATTGATCAGTTCAGGGACATTTTAGGTGGACCCGTGAATTCGACTCCGGGAAATACTACCGGGCGTAGAGAAATTAATTGGGATGGTGTACCCGCCAACCTTACCAATAACAATGATTTTCCACTTGATTTCTTCAATAATACAGACCCGGCAGGACCCAATGGAAGAAAACGCGGATTGGTGTATGTTAATACGGGTTTCCCCATTCGTTTAGACAGCACAGCTTTTGCAGAAATTGATCCTTCTTATTCCGATGACCTCCTGCCATTCAGCAAAAAGAAAGCGCTTGTGGCGGCAAATTCAGTGATCTCCGAACTTCAGTTTAGAGTGGCGGGTACGGCTACAGATGCATTTATAAAAGGATTCGGGATCATCTTTTCTGATGTTGATGATGCCAATTCAACAACCCTCGAATTTTATAATGGCAATAAAAGTTTGGGCGTGTTTAAAGCTCCTGTTAAAACAGCAAATGGATCATTCTCATTTTTAGGTGTTCATTTTCCTGCAGAAAAAATCACCAGGGTGAAAATCACAGCAGGCAATGCAGCCATCGCCGCGGGAGTAAAAGATATAAGTGATGGCGGTAATAAGGACCTGGTAGCTTATGATGATATCTTTTATGATGAGCCGAAAGTAATCAACTAGATGATATGATAAAGATAAGGACGGATATAGCGCAAAGAAAGGATAGCCCCCGCAATAATGCGGGGGGTTAAATTTTTCTCCCCTAATTCGGGGATATGGAGAACAGTACAGGGGATAGGAATAACATTCTCCTTTCTCCAAATTTGCCGGGAATAATTTCAATATAAAGCAATGAAAATCGCTATCCTCGCACCAACTGGATTTTTTGCAATGATTTTAATATTGTGTTTCGCTTCCTGCAACAAAGAAAAGACAGACGATAAGCCCTTTGTTCTGATCACTGCAACAGGCGACATTCAGGCCAAACTCAAAACATTCCGATCGCTGGTGGGTGAACAGATCAACACCACTCCGGGAGTAACCGGCGGCAGACGTGAAATCAACTGGGATGGAATCCCTGATCAGTTTCTACATACAAGAATTCCTGAAGATTTTTTCAATCCGACTGATCCGGGTGCGCCAATACAAAATAAACGGGGCCTCGTATATTCTTCGGTTGGCGAATTTAGAGTAAGTGATGATGGTTTCGCCGCGATAAATCCATTGGCCGCAAACCAGTTCAACCCCTTTAGTGGTAATCGAACTTTCTCGAATGTCAGCGCAAACCTATGGGATGTAGAATTTCAATTAGCCGGCCAACCGCACCAGGCGAAAGTGAGGGGGTTTGGTATTGTTTTTTCTGACGTTGACCTGGCCAATAAAACATTCATGGAATTTTTTGCGGATGATAAAAGTCTTGGCAGGTTTTTCGTTCCTCCGCATGACGACAATAGTAATTTCTCATTTCTTGGCGTTTATTTTCAATCTCCACAGGTGACGAGAATAAGGGTGGGTCATGATGGAATAATTGCAGATGGCAATGATGATATCAGCAACGGCGGTCCACATGACCTGGTGGTGATGGATGACTTCATATATAGTGAACCCGAATAAAGTGGGAAATGGGAAGGGGGAACTGGGAAGTAAACAGCCAATACATTTCGAGATGGGCTGTTCACTTCACCCTTCAGAATTCGTACTTCGCACTTATCTCAAATTCACTCATTGACGTATTCACATATTGACTTTCAAGAGGCTCTTCGTATTTTTATTATGATCTTTAAGAATAATGCGCATTTTTTTCTATACCATCTTTTGCGTGTTGAATCTGCAGCTATCTGCGCAGCATTCACAACTGTATTTCAGGAATCTGAATGCCGGAAATGGATTATCGCACAATAAAGTGAATTGTATTATCCAGGATAAACGTGGCTTTACATGGATTGGTACAGACGATGGCCTCAACCGATACGATGGATTTAGATTTTTTGTTTATAAACACAACCCCTCCAATAGCTCCTCTGTTTCAGGTAACATCATTACAGATTTACTGGAAGACAAACAAGGCATAATCTGGATTGCAACTGCTGACGGGGGTATCACAAAATTTGATTACCGCAAATCTCCCAAAGAACAATTCCTCCAATTCAAACATAATGCTGCTGACCGTTCGTCGATTCCAGCAAATATTATCAATGCAATTACAGAAGATGAAAATGGATTTCTTTGGTTGGCCACCAGCGGCAATGGCATTATTCGGTTTGATAAAAACAAAAACATATTTGATGAACCCGTGCGCCAACGTTCAAGAACAATACTTGCCATTACTGCAGATAAAAAAGGGTGGCTTTGGGCGGGCAGGCAGGGCGGAGGAATGATTAGGTTTAATCCACGCACTTTTTCATTGGTAGAAGATGAACGTTACGCTAACGTATACGCGAATCTTCCACATATGACAGTGGCGGCGATATATGCTGACAGCCGCGAAAACCTCTGGCTGGGCTCCTGGGACAAAGTGTTGTACACGAAAAACATTTCAGATACCCGCGAAACGGTATACAAACCGGATGGCGAACCCTTTTCATTTCCCGGTGATGATGCCATTTCGTTTGCAGAAGACAATAAAAAACAAATCTGGATTGGCGGAAAGTATGGCGGGCTGTATATATTTAACCCGTACAGCCGTCAATTCCACAACTTCAAAAACGATCCTGCAAAAGAAGGTACCATTGCGGGAAACCAGGTTAATTGTATTTATGCAGACGGATCGGGTCTGCTTTGGATGGGTACAAATAACGGGGTAAGTATTCACGACCCATCACAACAACAATTCACGCAACATTTTTTCAAGGATGAAGAAAAAGGACCTGTAACGGTATACGATATTAAAAAAAATGATCTGAACGGATTGATCATTGGCACCAATCAGGGTATCTATAATATGAGCAGATCAGGCAAAGTGGAACATGTACCACTCCGCTTTCAGGGCGAGAACCTTCATGTTACCAGTTTTTTACCCGATGGGAAAGAAGGAATTTTTATTGGCACACAACTATCGCTATTTTATCAAAGTAGCCGCAATGGGAAATTGACGAAACTACCCAATACAGATAAAGATATTGTAATGAACAGGATCATCGAATCACGTATAGTTTCGATGATTCGGGACAGCTTAAACGGCCATCCTGTATTGATTACCCTGCCTTATGGGCACTTTCTTGCCTACTATGATTTTACAGAAAAAAAATGGATTTCGCGATTAGATACTACGCGAAAAATAGTAAGCGGTTTAAATCTGAAAGATAATTTACTAAGAAAAATATTCAGGTCCGCTGATGGTACCATCTGGCTGGCCACCACCAAATCAGGACTTGGAGAATTAACAGAAACCGACAGTGAACGATTTACTTACCACACCAATATTCCCGGAGATAAAAAAAGCCTGGGCAATAATTTTGTTTTTGATTTATGTGAAGGCAATAATGGCAACCTATGGATCAGCACGTATGGCGGCGGATTATTTCAATATCTGAGAAAAGAAAAACGATTCGAACATATTGAAGGCTCACATAATCTTGCTGAAGGACTTTATCCTGATACAAAAGGAAACATATGGATGATTGGCAATGGTAATATACATAAATACGATCCTTTCAGAAAAACATACTCTTCTTTTCAATTGCCGGATCTCGAAAAAACCGGTGGCGTAAGGGGCCATATTTTTCCAGGGCTGAATGGAAAAATGATTGTGGCCGGATCAAATTATATCATCGCTTTTCATCCTGATTCAATCCGGGAATTCAACAACCTGCCCATTGTACAGTTTACAGACTTTAATATTTTCAATGAATCGCACAATAGTTTATTGTATAAAGAAGAGATCGTATTAAAGCATGACCAGAATTTTTTTAGTGTAGAATTTTCTGCACCTGGCTACCAGACTGGTTATCCAGTTCAGTATTCACATAAACTTGAAGGGATTGACAATACATGGGTGAATGACGGAACAAGGAATATTATCAACTACACCAACCTGGACGGCGGTAGTTATAACCTCCAGGTTAGGGCAACTGCTAAGCCGGGTGTATGGAGCAACGAAATGGCCACTTTGAAAATCCGGATCATTCCGCCGTTTTGGAAAACAGTTTGGTTTTATGGTTTGATGGCAGTGTTGGTGGCGTTAATTATCTATGGATTGTACTTGTATAGAATAAATGAAATCATCCGTCGGCAAGATATCAGAAATAAAATTGCGCAGGATCTTCACGACAATGTTGGCTCAACCCTTAGTTCAATCTCTGTGTATAGCCAGGTGGCAAAAATTTACAAGCATCAGGAAAAATCGGAACAATTGCAGCAGACACTTGAAAAAATCAGTTCCACCTCCAGCGAAATGATTTCTGAGATGAATGATATTGTTTGGGCAATCAATCCGAGAAACGACAATATGGATACCATTCTTCAACGGATGAACTCCTTTGCAAGGCCGCTACTCATATCAAAAGATATTCAACTTCATTTTGAATACGATGAGGCTATAAGAATGATAAACCTTGATATGACTAAAAGGAAAAATTTTTATTTAATATTTAAAGAGGCGGTCAATAATGCATTAAAATATTCAGGTGCCACTCAACTCAATGTCAAAATCAGCAGCGATCATCATCAGCTCCAGATGAAAATTCAGGATAATGGAAAGGGGTTTGACCTGTTGAAAGGTAAAACAGCCAACTCTCTTTCTGGTAATGGCTTGCAGAATATGCGGTTACGTGCAAAGGAGATGAAGGGTACGCTTGAATTTGAATCAAAGCCGGAGAGTGGATTTGTTGTATTATTAAGATTCCCTATCCCCTGATTCGGGGATAATCTGTATAAATAATTTACCGCATATTTACATAAATAAACATCATGGGATTAAGGATTGCCATTTTCGATGATAATAAAAACATCAGGGAAAGTATTACGATGTTATTGGATACTGAACCTCAATTTGAAGTGGTGGGATCCTATAGTCATGTTTTGGATGTAGTTGAAGATGTAAAATCGTGCAGGCCGGATATTGTTTTGATGGATATAGAAATGCCCGGCATGACAGGTATAGCTGCAGTAATCCAGATTAAGAAAGAGTATCCGCATATTTTAGTGCTTATGCAGACTGTTTTTGAGGACGATGACAGAGTTTTCGATTCAATTTGCGCGGGCGCTTCAGGGTATCTGTTAAAAAGCTATCTCAATACACGACTTGTTGATTCTATCAATGAATTGCAATATGGCGGTTCACCTATGAGTCCTTCTATTGCAAGGAAAGTGTTGAATAAAATGCAGGCAGTCTCAAATGTGATTAAACCTCCCGAAGCAGTGAATTATCAGTTGACACCTCGCGAAAAAGAGGTTTTAAGCTGCCTGGTCAATGGATTAAGTTATAAAATGATAGTCGCTGAACTTAATATCAGTTATGAAACAGTCCGGTCGCATGTAAAGAAAATTTATGAAAAACTCCATGTAGCCTCATTGACCGAGGTGGTGGCGAAAGCCATACACCAGCGGATTGTACAGTAACCCTTCAATGATAATTTTTCACATAGCCGGTTTTTTATAGATGATTTTAATTTGCATCGTCGTAGCAATAGCCATTGCCCTTTGCTTGATGATTTCCGCATTAACACCTTCAAAATTTTTGTCAACCGTTTCATTAAATATCTCTAACCATCTTTCAAAGTGTGAGGCATTCATAGGTGACTTTTCATTCAGCATCATATGTGATTTCATTGGATTGCCTGCGTATGAACCTGTATGAAACAATATATTTTCCCAAAAGCTATACATGATTGGAAGGTGTTCATCCCAATTGACTTTGGTAATCTCCGAAAAAAAGTATCCGATCACCGTATCTACTTTTACCTTTTCATAGAAGGCATCAATCAATATCTTAATATCGTTTATCGATTCAATATCTTTTTTCATTTCCACCTTTTTAATGTTCGATCAGCTTCGCAACTTCATTGAGCATTTCGGGCGTGCAAAGATTTTCCACTAATGGAAAATAGATACGTTCTTCCATTCTTACATGACCCTCCAATCTTTTCCCGAGAATATCGAGGTCTTCAGGTGATGAAAATTGCACAGAGAGTTTATTAAACATCTGCCTGAGCACTTCGTGATCACGTATTATCTCATCCCCTTTTTCAATCAGCAAAATTGAACCGGTTTCTTTTAATTTTTCGACTATCCTTTCTTCGGCTAAAAAGTGCCGTGCTATTTTTTCGTCAAAGAGGGCTTTTGCATAAATGATCTTCCCTTCATTGTCTCCAGGCAATCCTTTGTACGCCGGGGCTCCAATTTTCAGCAACTGCGACAGTATCAATGTTTCATGATGCTCCCTTGACAATGGCTGTAAGGCCTCGTGTCTTTTCATGAAATTAATTTTAAAGATCCTTTCTATTGAACTTTCTTATCGCCAGCCAGGAAGGAATCAATATCCAGCCCAGCAGCATTACACCGGAATACAGCACTCCCCATCCACTCCCAAGGAATTCATTAAATACGGCACCAGAATATCCCATTAATGCGGATACATCCATTCTCAGCAAAATAATAATGCGAGACAAATCAATTGGATTTAATGAACTCAATCCAATCATCGGTTTCTCCATAGGATAGTCCGACAGCTGAAAGAGCAGAAATAAAACCAGTCCATCGTATAATATCGAAAAGTACAGCCAAAGCAAAATTACCAACCCAATTCCCTTCGCTTTATCTCTTGTAAAAATCGATGCAAGCAAGGCTAACACAACGAATACAATACTTAATGCCACGCCGCTCAAAACTAAAGTATAACCCGTTGCATTTGCACTGAATAACAAAACCGGGATACCACAACCCAACAGGAAGGCAATGGTGAGGGATAAAGCCAGGCCACTAAAGATACTCAGCATCAGGTGCACTCTTTTAACAGGCTGAGATACCATCAGCTCTATAAATTCAGCTGCATTATAATAGTAAATGGCCGAAAAGATAATCGACACCAACGGTACAATAATCAAAACAATGTTCATTAATGTAAGCATGCCTTTTGAACTGTTGTTTTCGAGACTGAAAACACTTACGGCTGCTACGAAAAGTAAAATGGTATAGCCAATTATAATTTTATTCCGTAGAATATCAATCACCACGTACTTCATCATTTTTTTCATCCCGCCATATTTTTTTGCATGATACTCGCTATTGCACGACCTAATTTCTCTTCACCTGTATCCCTGCGAAGATCACGAATGCTCTTATGAAATACCAGTTTGCCTTCCTGCAGATAAACCACCTCACTGGTAATATCATCAAGATCACTCAGGATATGGGATGTCACCAATATCAATTTTCCTTTTCCCTTCTCCTTCATAATTTTATTTTTCAAAATTTCTGACGATAGCGGGTCAAGGCCTGCAGTGGGCTCATCAAGTATCAGTACATCTGGATTAAACATAAATGCAAGGCTCGCGCTAACTTTTTGTCTTGTTCCGCCCGATAATGTGCGCATTCTTTTATCCATTATTTTGTCCAAACCAAATGCTGTCATCAACTCTTCATCTCTTTCAGCTTTATCTTTTCTCCTGATATCAATCATCATGTCCAGCACTTCACTGATCCTCATATTATCGGGAAACTTCCCGGCTTGTGGCATATATCCTATCTGCGCCCTATATCTATAATCGTGCAAAATATTCTTATCATTAAAAGTGATAAATCCTTTATCAGGTATCACCATACCCAACAGACATTTAATGAATGTGGTTTTTCCAGACCCGTTCGGGCCGACCAGTGAAATAGTCTGCCCTCTGTTACAGGTTATGCTTACATTATCCAACGCAGCAAACCTGCCAAAATGCTTACTTACATTTGTAGCAACAATCATAGTTGTACGGGTTTCATCATTGGAAAATCATCTTTTAAATCCGGAGGCGTAACACCGGGCAAACTCTTTTCAGTTTTATCCATCAGGCTAACGATAAAACTGCGAAAGAGTAACATCGCGGGAGGATTTCGTTCAGCTATCATTGCATAAAGACTTACAGGATGATAAGGTATATCGCCCTTTCCATCGCGGTTTAAATCATATCCTTCATACTTATCCCAATAATTCAAACTGAATTTGTTCAGCGATAGCGAACCATTCGTGGCTACATCAAATGTATTATTTCTAAAATTGTTACTGGAGATAATGTTTTCTGTGCAACTGGCCTGCATTTTCAGCGCCCATCCGTTATTGTTGAAATTATTATTGACCATGTTTATCCTCGTACTACCTTCCATGAATATGCCTACAGTATTATCTATAAATCCATTCGCTTCAATCCTGCTATCTGTTATTTCTTTGAGGAGAATACCATAGGACGCAGCTCCTTTGCTTTCACTGAACAAATTATTCTGCATCGTTACTCCATGCGAATACATCACTGCCACACCCGCGTCATTTTGCAGAAAAACGTTGCTCACATATTTGTTATCGTGTGAAAACATAAAATGAAGACCGTAACGCACATTTCCTTTACTGGTATTTCCTTTAATTAGCGAATGTGTTACAAATTCAAAATAGATGCCATCGCGATGACCACTGATTGTATTACCGATGATACGCATACTGTCGCTTTTCCAACAGTGAATGCCATTAGCCGAACTGATCTCATCTTTTGCATCAGAACTGATTTTATTATTCTCGATCAGGCAGGAAGTTCCATGCTGACTGTAAATACCAAAAAATGTGTTCTGCAGAATATTATTCCTTATAACCACATTTCTAACATTATAGATTCTGATTGCCGCAATATCATTGTAGCTCGAGTAGCCTGAAAATCTCAACAGCAATCCTTCAATTTTTACATCATCTGATTTGATCGCAATTATTTCATACTTCTTTTCACCATCAATTATGGGCCACCCATCACCCTTAATAAAAATTGATTTATAGATAGTGATGGTTTTCTCTTTATAAATATGACCACCTTTAATGATAATGGTATCACCAGCAACAGCGGATGTTATGGCAGACTGAATAGATCGAAATTTAAAAGGATCTGAAGAACCGGGATCGACAGCAAGTATTCCTGCTACAAGACATAGCCGGAGAGAAAAAATTAAAAGCAATGTGATAACTGCAGTTTTCATTTCGAGAGCGGATTAAAATCGGACCAGGCTATTTGCACTCCACCCCACTCCTGTACTAAATGATTAAGGCTATCAGATTTTGTAAGCGCTACGATACCGCCGCTCATAGGTGTCCGGATCTTATCGCTTTTATAAAGTATACAATTTTCAGCTTTTACCAATTGATGAGAACCCATGAAATCAGTTAGATAAATTTGTTCCACCTGACTGGCAACAGTTGATTCATTTTCAAGGTAAGATTGGAGGCAAATCAAATCGTCGAATTTATAAACCTTTCCTTTTGATGTAATTATTTCTGCCCCGGATGTTTTATCAACTATTTTCATTTTACAATGGCTGCAATTATCTACCCCATACTTTATCGGTTGGGGACCATCACTGCAGCTGGTAAAAAAAAACATTGATAAAATGACTGCAACGGCTAAGTGAGTTGTACGTATTCTTTTTGTTAGCACAATTTTACGGATTTCATAAAATACGCCGAAAGCAACCAGCAGTGCGGCACCGATAAACATCCATCCACCAATGTCAGGAATAGAATAGGCGCCAAAGTTCAACAACTTTTTATAACCAATTAATGGGGGTTGATACGACATCCCTTCCACTTTGATAGGCGCTGTCGGATCAAGATTGTGGCCATAATTATACTCCCAGATATAAAAATCAATCAATGCTGCCACACAAAATAAACCCAATATTACAGACCAGGTAAAGAAGAACCATTTTCTATTAATCAGAACAGATAAGAATCCAAATACAGCAAGAGTACCGATGAGATAAGGCAAAATAGTGAACTCAAAAAAATCTTCAGTATGTAATGTCCGCATACCAATGTAATGATTGAGTCCATTGATAACATCGACATCACCACTTAACCCATTTGCCCCAATCTTCAACAGCAAACCGCCAGGATATTGCGGTGCCATCAATTCTATCCGCCAAATAGGTACCCATAAAGAAACCAGCAACAAAACTGCCGCGATAACCGTACTGATTCTTGTTGCTGGTGTAAGTGAATTTTTCATGATATTGAAAAACAGAAATGCGTATTGGTTAAAACAAATTCAAATTGTCCTGAGGCTATTTATTCATCGCAACAGTAGTATCAACTGTTTCTTTTTTCCCTGTACTAAATGATATAGGTACATTGGATCCCGCAGCCGAAACTCTCACATACCCTGACATCTCCTGATGTAAAGCACTGCAAAAATCTGTGCAATAAATAGGATATACACCAGGTTTTTCGGGAGTCCACTTTAATGTCTGAGTCTCTCCGGGCATAATTAGCAGTTCTGCATTTAATGCATTTTTCACTGCAAATCCATGCGGTACATCCCAGTCCTGTTCAAGGTTGGTGACGTGGAAATAGACCTCATCACCCATTCTCACACCTTCAATATTATCAGGTGTAATATGCGACCGTATCGCTGTTGCATAAACATGAACCTTGTTTCCGTCTCTTATCACTTTGGCATGTTTTTCACCTTTTGCAACGTAAGGGTGAGCATTTTCTTCAATCTTATAGATTTTGGCAGAATTTTTACTGATTAATCCAGCTTCCACGGCCTGTGCATAGTGTGGTTCACCAATAGTAGGAAAATCGAGAATCAACTGCATCTTATCACCGCTGATATCAAAGAGCTGCGCGCTCTGTGCCAGTTCCGGGCCTGTTGGCAGATATCTGTCTTTTGTGATTTTGTTGTAAGCCACAAGATATTTAGGAGAAGGTTTGCGGGTGTCGCCACCAGGTATCATCAAATGGCCGATCGAATAATAGGTAGGAACACGGTCAAGTACTTTCAGATCTTTAATGTTCCATTTAACCACTTCTGATGACAGAAAAAATGATGTATAAGCATTGCCTTTACCATCAAACTCAGTATGCAAAGGGCCAAGGCCGGGCTTAGCTACTTCGCCATATAACGCAGATTCATATTTAATCACTGGTATGCCATCAAATTCACCTTCAAATGCTTTATCGCTGATTGCTTTTTGTATTTTTTGAAAAGAGAATACAGGTATTAATGCAGCAAGTTTACCGCTTCCCACAATATATTCGCCTGAAGGGTCCACATCACAACCGTGGGGTGATTTGGGGCATGGGATGAAATAACAGATTTCTTTTAACAGCCTTGGATCGAGCGATAATATTTCTGTTAGTATTTCAGATGTTGCAGTATGTGTTTTGTCGTCGTACACATTATGCGCGTAACGTACAGTTTTCTGTATGCCTTTCCCGGCTCTGATATATTCTTCTGCTTTTTTCCAGTTGACCGCAAGAATAAAATCTTTATCTCTCTGCGAAGCATTTACCTCAAGCAATGTATTTGCCTGTTCTGAATTGTAACAGCTAAAGAAAAACCAGCCATGGCTTGGTCCTTTTCCTGCATGACTTAAATCAAAATTCACTCCCGGCGTCTCCAGCTGAAAAGCAATACTCATCTTACCGGAGGATGAATCTACTTTGATAAAGCTTAAAGTGCCTCTGAAATTTTTCTTGTAAGAACTAATCGGCACGTCTGTATTTTCACCTACAGGCACACTAAACCTTGTACCGGCTACAACATATTCTGTGTTTTCTGTTATAAAAGGAGAAGAGTGATTACCGGCGCTATTAGGTATCTCCAGAATTTCTGCGGTGCGGAAAGTCTTAAGGTCAATTCTTGAGATTCTTGGCGTGTTATTTCCGTTTCCAAATAACCAGCGTCCATCGATCTCTCCATTAGTTTGTGAAAGTTGAAGATGATGCAGATCATCCCATGGTACAAACCCATTAGATGTATTGAGCATTGGTTTCGATTCTTCGCTGTATCCATAACCTTTTTCAGGATCTACAGAAAATACAGGTATTACCCGGAACAATCTTCCAGATGGTAGCCCATAAACTGCGACCTGTCCGCTGAATCCCCCTGATACAAAATTGTAATACTCATCGTAATTGCCTGGTGCAACATAAGATTTCTGCGCGTCGCCCTGTACTGCGTTTCCGGCATCTTTGGGTTTACAGCCGGGTGTGATAACGGCAAGGATGGCTATTCCGGTAATAAGTGTTAAGAGTTGACTTTTCATATACATTTATTTGTGCTTATTTGATTCCGTCGTTTTTTCTCATGAATTCGAAAATATTCCTCGCATCAACATCACTCAGGCTTTGGTTTGGCATTCGTATCATACAGATTTCGAGCATAGCCTGGGCTTCCGGGTCTTTCTCCAGCATTTCGTCGGGGTTAGTGGAAAAATTCATGATCCACTCAGGTGTACGTCGGTTGATGACACCTTTCCAGCCAGGTC
Source organism: Chitinophagales bacterium (assembly GCA_031425315.1). GTDB lineage: Bacteria > Bacteroidota > Bacteroidia > Chitinophagales > Chitinophagaceae > Pollutibacter. The sequence goes on along the minus strand of JANPJC010000014.1, from coordinate 14,766 downwards.
CTACCAGTCTTTCATCAGTGAGTTTGTGGCAACTTGAGCATTTCATATCGTATATCGCCAATCCGGCTTCTGCCTTGGCAGCATCGAGATTGGGGCTCACTTCAACGCTTGTAAATTTTCCGATTCCCCTTTTGACGTCTCTTTCTTTTATTCGCTGATCATCACCGGATTTCGCAGCCGCTTCAGGGTTGTTTACGTCCTCCTTTTTTGCGTCGTTGTTGTTGCCGGAGCATGCCAGGAAAAAGGCCGTAAATCCTGCGATAACAATTATTTTTTTCATGCCAATGGTTTTTTAAAGATTTATGGCAAGATTACTTTAACTGCAGCCGATGATTTATGCGTTCAGTCATATTGACCTCCCGGTGTTAATTCCGCTCTTCTCTCAGATAATGATTAACTTGATATAATCTGACGGGCAATCCTGTTTAAGTACGGCCAGTAAAGGATTTATAAAAGCCCTGTTATATTCATCGCCTCCTGAGAAAAAGTTCGAGATGACAATAATCATAAGTATCTGAATCCAAAATCAGTTGGTTCGGGTATGAAGTAGGATATTTTTAACGCCTTCAACAGCAATACATGAAAGAGATGATCGATATCGATACCCTTTTAACATGGGGAGGCACATATAAAAAAATATGTAAAGGTGATATCATTTTCCTTGAAGACTGTTCTGCCAGGTATTATCACCAGCTGGTAAGCGGATCTGTGAGATGGGTAAATATTGACAGTGAAGGAAGAGAGTTCACTCAATTGATAATTGAAGAAGGAGAAAGCTTCGGAGAATTGCCAATGTTTGATGATCACAATTACGCGGCTACCACCATTGCCAATGTAGATTCAGTTGTTATCCGTTTACCTAAATCAAATTTTATTCAACTGCTTGAAGAAAACAGTAAAATTCATTTTTCATTCTGCAGACTGATAACTGAACGTTTGAGGTACAAATTTTTCATGTTAAAAGAGATAGCTTATCACAATCCCGAGCATATGCTCATCGCGTTATTCAAATACTTTCAACTGCACGATAAACATACCTGTCCGCAATGTAATTTAGTAAAACTCACCCGTCAGCAATTGGCAGATATAACAGGACTTAGAATCGAAACAGTTATACGTACGATCAGAAATCTTGATGAAAAAGGTATTTTAAGCATCAAAAAGGGGAAAGTTTTTCTTGAAAAACATCTGACCGCCATTAATTAAATATTCCTTCTTTTTAAATGCATCGGGGACAAAGTCCTGAGTCGAAAGTCTTTAGTCCTTAGTCAGGAAATCTGAAAATATTCTTCCAGAATCTTACAGCATTCTCCGGCTTTCAGGCTATGCATTGGTGTCGTGAGTCAATAAACAAAAGTTCCGGGTCAGGAAATGAGGTGATGTTAAATTCTTCCCGAATCTTTCCGTACTCTCCGGCTTTCCGGCTATGTATTCAAAAGCCCTGAGTCGAAAGTGTTTAGTCCTTAGTCAGGCAATGCGAACCAATTAAACCCTCTTCCCAAAATCCATTAATCCTAAAATCCACTAATCCCAATCCTGTTCCAGTATATTTTTAAATTCTTTGTAGCCCGCCCTGCAGCAACAATATCCGGCTTTCCATCACCATTCAAATCGCCTACCTGCAAATCCTCACATGCCATTCCGTTTTGATCAATCCATACTTTAGACCATTCCTGCGAATTTGTAGCAGACGGGATATACATCCTTAATCCCACATCACCATTTGCATTTGGTAAACGCCATCCCAATACAACCTGATCGGTACCTGTACCTAAAAAATCTGCTGTACCCAATGCATGCCCTTCCTTGATATTGCTATCCAGCAACACCCGCGGAAATTTATTTTCAAGATGGTACAATGCCAGTTGGTTGCCGTGCATGGGTTCAACAGCAGTGATAAATTTTTCGTTCTTATTAAGTCTGCCCATTTTCACCTCTCCGGCACTATTCGACATTCCAGGTACTAACTCTGCATTTCGCCAGGTTTTGGATGGAATTTCATCACTTATAAAACGAATGCCTTCTTTCGATGCTATATAGATACCCGAAGTTTTTTTGTTTCGTGTAGATTCATGATGAAAGTTATGGGTGAGATGAAGACTACTGTCTTTCAAAAAAACAGGCCAATCAGTTTCAACATTTTTTGGCACCCGATAAGCCAGCAAGTTTACACCAGCGCCATTGCCTCCGGTATTACCTCTTCCATGCAATGGCAGCACCATCAAAAAATATTCACCCGAAAATGATTGAATCCATTTCATCCTGTGCACCGTTGGTTCATGTGGCAGGCGAAACGGTTTCCATAACTGCGTAGGATCTTCGGGTCGTACCAGGTAAAATACTGCCCCCGATTGCTCAGCATTTGACGTTTCACCCGGGTTCCATTGTGCACCCACTGCAATTTCCACTTTACCATCACCATCAATGTCTTTCGCTGCGATACAAACATTGTCGAACTGTGTAAGATTTTCCGCCAGTACAAATTTTTTCCAGTCGCCATTCCTGTACCATACAAACTGCTTTTTATCTGCCAGTAAAATATCTATCTTTTTGTCTCCATCAACATCTCCTAAAGCCAATCCATATCCGATTGAAATATTGGCATCCAACACCTGTTCTTTAAAAGATGGAGTGGGATGTATCAATTGCAGGAGGGCAAACAACACGTTGAATTGTATCATGATCTGAACTTTATTGGAATGCTGTCGGAATTGAATCAGTTCATTCTTTCTTCTTCTGATCCCTGTCTGTATTCTCCTGAAAGATCAGGATGATTTAGCGTTTGTTCCAGCTCTTTCTTGTCCTTTTCATTAGTAATGTACAACAGCACCAGCAATGCTGTCATCCCAATTATACCGGAAATGATTGTAATTACACTCATCTACTAATGTTTAAAGCCTCTTGAAGGTAGTGATTGCAAGCACACCAATTTCAACTTTTTATTAATTCCAATACCCGGTCTGAACGGCAATGAGGATATTAATTACCTTAAATTCAAAATCATTAAATTATGGACAGTAGTACAAACAGTTTAAACTGGTTTGAAATACCGGTAACTGACATTGAAAGAGCGCGCCATTTTTACCAGGTGATCTTCAGTATTCATATGGATGTAATGAATATGATGGATATGGAAATGGCTGGATTTCCCGGTGAACCCGGTAATGGTAAGGCTTCAGGGGCACTTGTAAAAAGTCAGTATCATACTCCTTCCATGGAAGGATCGCTGATTTACCTGAATGCCAATCCTGCTATGGACGATGTGCTGGCCAAAATCGAGCCTGAAGGAGGCCAGATACTGATGGGCAAAACTCATATCAGCGACGATATCGGATATATGGCATTTTTTATGGATACGGAAGGCAACAGGGTAGCGTTACACTCACAACATTAGCGGAGAAAAGTACTGCCTTTAGCCGTTGTTTAGACGGGGCTTCTAAGAAAAAAAATCCCGAACTTTCGCCAGGTGTCAGACACTTTCGCAGCGTCGCTCACAGCATCGGGCTTCGAAGTGTCTGACACCTAAAGGCGGCTTTTTTTTCGCACTTCAGCGACTTCCTCTTTGGTGATGGCCGTCGAATCGTTATTAAACCTGCGGCGGATATAGGTCGTCACTTCAGCAATATCCTCATCTTTCAAAAAACTGTGCTGCGGCATGATGTTATTATAAGATTTTCCTTTCACTTCAATGGGGCCGTTCAGCCCATTAAGTATAACGCCGATTAATCTTGATTTATCACCCATGACCCATTCAGAACTATCAAGCGGAGGAAAACGGCTGCCATCTCCCTTGCCATTGCGCTGATGACAGGCCACACAGTAAATGTTATATACCTGCGACCCGGGCACAGCCTTTCCTTTGTAAAGATTATCATTCTGCTCATCGGGTGTCCGGATATGAGAAAGTGTCTTTCTTTTTTCCATTTCGGTCAGGTCATTTTCAGCAAAATTGTTTTTGTCGTTAGCATATACGATCCGCCAGATCTTACCTTTTCTGGAATCACTGATGTACAATGAACCATCAGGCCCTTGAGCCAGTCCCATGGGACGCGCTTTGGCATCACTAACATTTACAATGGTATCGACACCGGTAAATCCGTCGGCAAACACTTCCCATTGATCCGAAAACTTTCCGTCTTTAAAGGGTACAAAACATACAAAGTATCCGGACTGCGGGTAGGGTGCCCTGTTAGTAGATCCATGGAAGGCAATAAACGCGCCATTGCGGTAACGTTCCGGAAACTGGTCACCTGTATAAAACAATAAATCATTTGGTGCCCAATGACCGGGAAAACCAATGACTGGATTTTTTACATTAACAGACCGCGCAGGCTTTTTCCCATCACCACCATATTCAGGTGCCAAAACATTTTTCTGCTGCACCTGGTCGTAGTAGCTATATGGCCATCCAAAATCATCACCATTATTTACCTGAATAAATTCTTCTGAAGGAAGTATTGCACTCTGCCATTGCGAAAACCTGTCGGGCCAGAGTAAATGAAGGTCATCACGACCATGTATAACCGCATACAATTTATTGTCCACCGGATGCCAGGCCATTGCAACAATACTACGGAGCCCTGTTGCAAATTTTTTGCCGTTGGATTGTACCAATCCGTTTTTTCCTGCTTCAAATTCCCAGATGCCGCCATGCAATTCCAGCTCGGGACAAGGGTCAAGTCCCGCAATTCCGGGCGTACCGCCCGGCGTGCGAACCAAATCCTGGCAGGCATTGGAAGGTGCACCAAAGGGCACATATATTTTTCCTTTATTGTCAAACGCAACAGGTTTGGTAATATGCCAGTGTGACCCATGCGAATGGTCATCTGTCAAAACCACTTCAGGTTTTCCCTGCGGAATCAATTCGCCGGGAATAATTTTTTGTTTGTATAATACTTTTTCGGAACTGAAATACAGATAACCTTCATGAAAACGCATCCCTGTTGCCAAACTGCCGTCGTTAGGAAAATCGCCCCATCGTTGAATGCTGTCCCCCCTGCCATCTTTATTCAAATCACGAATGGCTACATTTCCTTTATCGCCTCTCGACAATCGCAATTTCACATAGATATCGCCATTATCGTTTACTGCCAGGTGTCGGGCCGGACCAATACTATCCACGACTACCAATGCCCGGAAGGAGGAAGGCAAAACTAATCCGCCATTATCTCCATCCGGTTCCGGCAAAATCTTTTGTTGCCTGCAGCTTTGTACACAGCCAACAACACAGAGTAACAATAAGAGGTAGTTGGATTTAAAACGGGCAAATAACATATGAATCAAAAAAATTATTTTTCTGTATATGCTGTTGCAGATAAGCCATTCAGATCCCACACAATTTTCCCGGCCCTTACTGTTACTTCCGCTTCCAGCTTTCTGTCACCATAAATTTTATTTCCTCCTGCATCTACAAATCCAAAGCGCCCTCTCACGACACTTAATATAGTAATATCCGCAATAGTCCCTTCTGACAGATTACCCAAATCATTCCTTACAATCGATTGCGCAGGATTCCATGTTCCCCTAACTATCACATCATTTAGTGGCATTCCCATCGCCATATATTTCGACATGATGTTAAGCATACTTTTCATTCCAGCATTCATGCTGAATCTGTGCAGGTCTGAGCCAAAAGAATTTGGCCATAGACCCTGTTTAAATGCAGGTATTGCCTGACTGAACCAAAACCCTGCGCCGCCATGTCCCACATCAAACAACACTCCTTTTTGCTGAGCTTTTTTAACATACGATTGTAAACGTCCATCTTCACCAACAACAGATGTTCGTTCATTTACTTTTTCATATGAATGAGTGATGATATCTCCCTTTCGCAATTTCTTTAATTGATCCTGCAGACTATACTCCGGCAAATGACATTCAACAAACAAAGGTGTACCTGTTCTTGACGCAAGAGTGATTGAATTGTCAAACGGCAACCACTCTTTCTTTTCATAATGACCAATCTTTACTCCAACAATAACATCTTTATTTTCATTCAGCACTTTCAAAGCGGAATCAACATTCATATCTGCTAAGTCCTCCATCTGATCTTTACTGATCATCCCCCAACCGGCAATATTCAAAAATGCGAGTATCCTCGTTTGCGAAGTATTGATTACCTGTTCTCTGAAAAGTGAAAAATTTCTCCAACCCGAAGTACCTGCATCTACTACTGTAGTTACGCCGCTTTTGAAAGTAAAATCGTCAGCAGAAACACTGTATGAACCGTTAGCAAACTGACCAGCTTCCGGTCCGGTGAAAACATGGGTGTGGATATCAATCAAACCCGGGCACACAAATAAACCAGTGGCATCAATAATTTTTTTTGCAGCAGTTGGTGCAATGTTAACTGCCAGCTTTGCGATCTTTCCATCTTTGACTGCTATGTCTATTACTTTATCAATTTTATTCTTAGGATCTATTACATGACCATTACGTAAGAGCAGATCATACTCCTGCCCAATCATTCCCAAAGGAATGAGTACTAAAATCAATAACCAATATTTTCTCCAAAAGCGCATTATTTTTTTTTAGTTAATATTCTTCTCATCGAATTGTATTTCAGATTACCAGCTTCCTTCCTACTTCCCCATTCAACTTCAGAAGTAAGTAGTGAGCAGTAAGGAGTGAGCAGTAAGCAGTAATTTCTAAGGACTCGTTCACGATTGACGATTCAATGTCTTTGAAATAAGTAACGGATCAGATCAAGACTTACTGCTTTTGGGGAATGGTATCCCAAGAAACAGCCGCCACATAGGCATAGAGGGCACATAGAGATTTCTCTTGTATTCCTCTTTGTGTCTATGTGGTTCAAAAAGCACCGCTTAAAACGTCGAATATTCTTATTTTAACGACATTGATTGACGATTCACGCAGGTCAAGGCTGTTTACTTCGAATTTCATACTTCACATTTCGCACTTCAAAATTCACTCATTGACTCATTCACATATTCACTCGACCAGGCACATTCACGTTTCACGATTCTCGATTCACGCAGGAGATGGCTGTTCATTCACTAATTCACTCATTCACTTATTCACCTGTTCCTCTTCCCAAACCGGCGCTCCCAGGCCATTTCTATTCCAAACAATTTTTCCCGCCCTAATAGTCAATTCTGTTTCTATCAATTGAGTGCCCATCAATTTGGTTCCCCGTATATCCAGGAAACCAAAATTTCCCTTTCGCACATTTAACACGGTGATATCAGCTTCTACACCTTCACTCAAATGGCCAAGATCACTGCGATGAATAACCGAAGCAGGAGAAACAGTTACTTTTCTAATCACTTCCTGCAAAGGCATTCCCATATTCAAAAATTTAGACATCACATTGTTCAGGTCTTTCATTCCGCCATTCATGCTTTCAGCGTGCAGGTCAGTTGAGATTACATCCGGTTTAAAACCCTGCTGCATTGCAGGAATGGCCTGTCTCCACGAAAAAGCACCACCGCCATGTCCGACATCAAAAATGATCCCTCTTTTCTGCGCAGTAAAAACAAATGGTTTCACTTTGCCATTTTCATCCACAATCGTTTCGCGTGCTTTAGGTCCATAAGAAAATGTATGTGTAAAAATATCACCGGGTCTTAAGTGTTTCATAAACAGCGACTCAATTGAATTCGGCGGATCGTGCTCACCAAAATCCACCATCACCGGAACTCCCGCAATTTTTCCTGCTTCAACGGCTTTATCCACCTGGCTGAAATCACCCCAGTAATGCGCAGCTTTGATTCCAACAATGATTTCAGGATATAATCTTTTAATCATGTATGCAGTTTGCTGCGGATTCATATCCGCCACATCCTGTTCTTCATAACGGCTGGCCATACCTGTACCAGCAATATTCAGCAGCGCGAGTATCCTCGTTTGCGAACGGTCGATCGTTTGTTTCTTAAACTGTCTGAAATTTCTCCAGCCAGATGATCCGGCATCAACAATTGTAGTAACGCCACTCCGTAATGTAAAACCATCGGGTGCGAGACTGGTTAAACCGTTGGCGATGTACGCATCCGGTTCATTGCCCTGGAAAGCGTGTACATGCATATCAATCAACCCAGGCGTGATGTACAAGCCAGTCACGTCTATTACTTTCTTACTCTCCCCTGTCGCAATATTTTTCGAAAGTTTAGCAATTTTTCCATTACTGACCGCCACATCCATTAACCCATCAATATTATTTTTCGGATCGATAATATGTCCACCTTTCAACACCAAATCATATACCTGTGCAACAGTAACAAACTGCGATATCATCAACAGAAAAATAAGTAGAAAAAACCTACTTGCCCTGCTGACGTAATTAGCTACATTAAACATCCCGCTGATCATATAAAATGAATTGATAAGCATACTAAATTCGTATCATAAAAATTAAGTTGCCAATGGTGGGCCTTTCGGTACAACGATCGGCCTGCGTTGATTTTTGTATTTACTTTTCTGCGCGGTAAATTCAGCAGTGCGATATTCTCCCATATGAATATTACCACTGATCACACCATTGTTTACCACACCGGAAAATACAAATGGAATATTATCTGCTGTATGCCTGTCAACCGTTCTGATTTTCACTTCATCTCCTTCAATAGTACCAAGTAATTCTCGCGTGGTGAACGTACCCTGGTGATTTCCCTGTAACCAATTACCATCCTGTTCAATAAATAACTGATGGTTGGCCGTGCTACTGAAAAATTTAATCGTCAAATCCCATCTGCCGTTGAGACTGGTTGCCGGAGCTTTCACAGTTGTTGACCTTGCCGGGCGTTTTTGAGATAACAGTTCGTGAACACGACCAGCCACAATTTTTTCATTGCCGGGCTGCATCTGTCCGGTTGTAATACTTATTGTACTCACGTCGTTGTTTGTATTTCCACCTACCGCTATTCTGGGTTTAGTCCTGCCCAATTCTTCAGCCAGTTCTTCTCCTGTAACATTATGTTTTGACGGATCCCAGCTGATATGGAGCACAGGAGATCTATTAGATAATTCTGTTGGCTCTGTAATCTTTGTAGTGACGCCGGAAATAGTAGTCACTTTTGCAGCAATTTCATTGATCCAACCCAGCCAACGTTTCCACTCTGCTGCATGATCACGTTTTTTCCATGCTTCCACTGCAGCCATCATCCCGATCATTTCTTCGCGGCCAACTTTATTATCTCTTCCGGGGCCGTGATGTGGCGAAGAGGCCTGCCATGCACTCATCAGTATATCTTTTTTTCCTAATACAAGTCCGGCACATTGCGGCCCGCAGATCGCTTTACCGCCGCTATACACCACTACAGTAGCGCCACGTTGTAAATGCGTATTAGGGATGGTTAAAATTTCAGCAGCTGCATCCACTAAAATTGGAACATTTTTTACTGCAGCAATTTTTGCTACATTTTCAAGCGATAGAGGTTGGGATGCATCTATTGGATCGTCGGCCATCAGATAAATCATTGCAGTGGCGGGATTTAATGCAGCTGCCAACTCCTCAGGAGTATCAACAGTAATAATTTTAACTCCCACATTTCTTATTGCATGATCGTATGTATTGCGCGAGTTCCGTGGAATCACCACTTCCGTTTTTTCAAATCCTGTTAGGTTAGGGATCCGGATTAATTTTTCGGGATCGCCGCCGGTTACACACGCAACAGTAATATGTTTCATGCCGGCTGCGCAACCAGCGGATACCATTCCCCATTCAGCCCCTGTAAGTTCCGCCAGCTTTTTACCAATGCCATCAGCCAGTTCATCGTACTGAATAAAATTTTGCGAGGCTGCTTCCATCGCAGCGCGCACCTGTGGCAGTTCAATCGACCCCCCTATGATAGTGAATGTACCCCTGCAGTTAATAATAGGTTCCACTCCAATAGATTGAAAGATATTGGGTGTTTCTGCAAATGCGGAGGCTACATTGCCAGGCAATGGTGCAGCATATAACGGATCTATGGAAAACACATTTCCCGCAAATGGTAAAACAGTAAGCCCTTTAAGGACATTTCTTCTCTTCATAAAAAACGATTGTAAATGCTGATGAAAAATGTTGCCGGTGTTTTAGGAGGCAGAATTGAAATGCAGTTTAAACTTAACAAATCATTCGCAGATATGAACTGACTCTACAAGAATATTGATGGAAAGCCCGTCATTACTACAAAACAATCGATTGCGTGAATTTCTATTGCCGTATCAATTCTTTAAAGTTTTGTTATTACAAAAATGCGCTCACAATAAAAACACGCTGTTTTGATTTTAGAGAAATGAAAGCCGCGACAATTTTTTTAACGACGATTATACAAAGATTCGTTAAAGAAAAAAAGTGCACTGACTTCCTCTCCAATTCCCTGTCTAAAAAACCAACCGGCCCTGGTGAAACATTTAGTATAACCAACAGTGTACAATTATGAAACGTAAACCGGCCAATCTTTTATCCTCAATCCGGTCACTAATTCTTCCAGCTGCCAGCGCGCAGTTAATATCAGTTTCCAATAATGATATCCTGGATGAGTTAGTGGCCTGTTTTGATCATTCATGCAGAACAGAGCCGGTAGGTTCCTGTCTCATTTTCAACATGCATTTCATGGTGATCCTTCATCCCAACGTTTATGAACAACGGCTACCCTCGCTACCGGTGATTGTAAAAGAAGCAGTGAAGATTTTTTACAAGCGCATTTCGTCACTGCAGAAAAAATTTGCAGAAGTTTCTCCGGTTTCCTCACAATGGCAATTCAGGTTCGGGCCAGGTGCAGAATTCAATAATGAAAAAGTGGGTGCTGCAGATATAAAGGTGTTGGGCATGTTAACAGGTGCAAGGAACAGCGTTGGGTCATTACACGAAAACAAGCACACAGCAAGGGTTACAATGAAAGTAAAGGCCACCAATGTTTTTGACAAACTTGATTTGAACATGGATATTCTACGCCATATTCATTTTGTAGAAAACGGACTATTTACAGTTAAGTATCAGTCAGATTTTACCCTTCCATCCTATCCTTCAGTTAATCAATCAGCAGGTAAACAAACCCGCAGTTACCATTCGTCGCTGGCCGAAATATCCTGTTTCAACGCAGAAAAAAACAGGAGCGAAGACTATGTGATGAAAGATAAAGAGATTGTTATTGCGAGAAAAGAAAACAGTAACGAGGGTTATAATAATTATATGCTGATTGATTCTGCATTTGTTTCCAATCCGCATGCACGCATCAGGTGGAACGACAATACCGGGAGTTTCCAGATTGCAGCTTTCAGCAATCATGAAACACGTGTAAATGAAGTGATAGTAGGGAAGAGTGATGCAGGCGCCCCACAGTGGTTTGAATTGCCCGACAAATGCCAGGTGTTGTTAAATGGTATGGTCACACTTGAATTCAGGAAATACGGAATACAATGATAGACATGTTTCTTTCGGCGGCCTTTTTTGTATTTGTACTGATCATGCTGATCCGTCACTTTAAAAATTTACCACGGTAAAATGAAAAATCTAATTTATTACGGAAGTACAAACACCGGCAGACAAAGAAAAGAAAACCAGGATGTTTTTGGTGCCGTAAAGCTATGGGCTGATACAAGGGCGTTGCTGCTTGTGGCCGATGGTGTAGGTGGATATGCAGGCGGTGAACGTGCTGCAGCGATTACAAAATCCTCGATTGAAAAATACATGCGTTCACCAAAAGGTGATGCGTGCACCATGCTAAGGGAAGCAGCAATTTATGCCAACAATCAAATACTGGAAGAGAAAAATAGTGATCCCCAGCTATTTCAGATGTGCTGTGTGTTTACCGCAATTGTTGCTGATACGAAAGAAAATCAATTACACTATGTGCATGTGGGAGATACAAGGCTGTATCGCTTCAGCAATGGCGTACTACAAAAATTAACAAGAGATCACTCATTTGTTGGTATACGTGAAGACGCAGGAGAGATTTCTGAGAAGGAAGCGATGAGCCATCCGCAGAGAAATCAGATTTTAAGAGAGGCAGGTTCGGTATTACATAGGATTGATGATGATGACTGGATGGATTCAGGTACTCATGACTTTAATTATAATGACCAGCTTTTGATATGCAGCGATGGATTGACAGATATGCTCACTGCTGGTCAGATTTCTGCGGTATTGCAGGCCGATCATCCATTAAGGGACAAAGTGAGGCAACTGATTGAAATGGCAAATGACATGGGCGGACATGACAATATAACCGTGGTGTTAGCTAAGCATAGAAACAAACCGCAGACCAAAGCCCTGGAAAATGGTGTACCACAAGTTTCAGAACCGGTTATTAAGGAAAAAACCACATCCAATAAATCCGATTTAAAAAAATGGTTTACCACACGGCTGGCTTTACGGATAATGTTATTACTAACTTTTATTGCTGGCACAAGCTGGTATTTCTATTCTATCAAACCTAATGTGGTGAATGGCACATTTATAAGTGCTGACGGCCTGGCACAGACATTACCGCATAACGAAATCAAGGTGAGAGATTCTGTAAAAGACAACCTCTTATACACAATGAAAAGCGCTCATCCGGCAACTCCCGGCCCCGTACAACCGAAATCTATTGACACAGTGATGTTGGGCGGAACAAAAAGTTTCGCGGAATTGCAAAGACATGCAGATTCATCAGGAAAAAATATTCTGTTGATGCCGGCAAAGAAAAACTCGCCATATCCTGCAATGGAAGTCAGAATTGACAGCACAACAATCGATACCATATATATCAAAAACTTTCATTTCAGAGACTTTGATAACGCCATTCATATCAATTCGCCCGTAGCCGTGGTATTGCAGAATACCACTTTCGAAAACATCCGCAATCCTATCACATACGGAAAGAAGTCCGGTCCCGGAAAAAAATCATTAATCATCACTTCCAACAGAGAATAATTGTATGGCCACTTCAGTATTTAAAGAATATTTCAGGGGATATGAAATCCTCGGTGAACTGGGCCGCGGCAATGCCAGGGTATTAAAAGCAAAGCAAGTTGCCACAGGTAAATTGTTTGCCATTAAACATTTCAGTTTTAATACTGATGAGGAAACCCTTCGCAGATTCCAACAGGAGTCGGCTATCATGAAATCTATTCAGCATGATTATGTTGTTAAGGTTTTTGATATTCAGCTGGATGCCGAGTTACCCTACATTGTAATGGAATTGATTGAAGGCGGCGACTTACGCGGACTAATAAAAGAGAAGGGACATTTTGATATCGCCACCATTCTCCGACTTGCATGGCATATGATAGACGCGCTTGAAGTTATTCACTCAAACAATGTTGTACACAGGGATATCAAACCGGAGAATATTATGTTTCGCCGAATGGCGGGTGGCGAGCTGCATTTTCTTTTGACAGATTTCGGTATCGCTAAGGTTCGCGAAAGAAGGGATCAAATCACCGTTACAGGATCTTCAATGCTTACTTATGAATATGCATCACCAGAACAATTCAACCAGTCGAAACTGGTATCTAATCCGGCAGACTATTATTCGCTGGGCGTAGTACTTTATGAATGCCTTACTGGATCCGTACCCTTTAATTACAGTAATGGTGATTTATTACAGTACATACATAGTGTGTTGAGTTCGCCGGTGCCTGTACCATTTGTAAAAAATGGCGAAAGTTTTCCGGCTGCATTACGAGAGCTGCTCAATGGCTTACTCGAAAAAAGCAGCGTAGCCAGGATCTCCGACCCGCAAATCGTCAGAGGATTGCTTCGTAAAGCGGCAGTAGAAGAACTGCGTCGTACGCAACAATTAGCAACACCGCAGAAAACTTTGCCTTACCAACGTCCCGATGAACACGATTATGTGGTTATGGCAAAACCATCCGGCAAAAAAAGAAAAGTACCAATTTTCAAAATGGCAACAGTCCTCTTTTTAGGAATGATTGTTTTCTGGATGCTGAGAGCCGGTCAGTCATATTATTCTGTTGCAAAAAAATCGCTGCAATCGCTGATAACAGGAAAGTCTGAAGATGGTAGTAGTAATAACACCCCAGTACAAACTGCCCTTCAGCATATTGACTCTTCTTTTGATGAGAACCCCGAAAACATACTGCCCGCCGATCAGCATAAAGACAAAATTGGATACAGCACTGCCGCTGCAACTACTCCATTTATAATGAGCGAAGAGACAGGTACCGTTGAAGATGGCGGTATATCAATGGTCAATGACATCTACTACAATGATTTCAGCAACGGCGATGACAGTATCTGGAAAAATGAAAACACCGATAACGAATTCTATATTAACAATGGAAAGTATGTTATTAAAGGTGATGATGACAATTTTACTTTTCATTCTTCTATAAAGGTAAATATTGATATAAAGAAAGACTTTAACATATCAGCTACGGCTACCCGACACGAGGGTACAACCAATTATGGATTTGGCCTGAATTATTGCGGGGACACAGAAGCTGACAAATATGCAGTATTTTATATTTCTGCGAATGGATACTACTCCATCAGGTCGTGGGAAAAGGACCATTGGATAGTTTATACTGACTGGACACAATCTTCTGCTATTCATGCAGGTAGCGATATGAATACTTTACTGGTTGAAAAAAGAGGAACAGAAATTCATTTTTATATCAATGATAAACTGGTGCAGGCTATGCCGTTTGCCGGCGGTTATGGAAATTATTTTGGGTTTCGTGTAGACGGCGGCCAAACTGTTGCATTCGACCAGTTATTGATTAAAGGGCATTTATAACAACCTTAAGATGCTGAATATGTCGGTCAGGGAAAGAGACAATCAGTCTGCTATAAAAAAAGAGGGCCTGCTATTGCTG
>JANPJC010000013.1:0-12900 GCA_031425315.1 Chitinophagales bacterium | reverse complement strand
AAAATATCTATTTTCATTTAATAAATATTATCTCTTATTGCATCAGTTAAACCTCGTAACTAAGGATGAAAAAGGTAAGGTATTTAATTTTTGAAATATTCCTCATTTTGATGTTTTCATGCAGTCAACAAGAGGAGCCTTCGGCTACTAAATATCATCGCCGGATCTTATATCCGGAAAGTAAATTAATCGAGAAGCTTGAATTTATTTCAAAACCGAGCCGATACCCCGGTTCCGGAACTGATATGCACTGGTGGACTTGGGGCATTGATAGCAATATTTATGTGGTGGATGATGATGGCGCAAATTTTGGTGGCCCGGGATGGTACGCACATTTGCTAAGATCAACTGGTGTTCCACCAAATCATAAAGTTGAAACCGTTAATGATTTCCAATTTTATGATTTTAGAAGTAACCTTCCAGATGAATTAGTTAGACGATATGTTTGTGGAGTAGTGGCTGTGGATTCTAATCTATATGTTAGCATATATGATTATGATTGGAACATTCCATCCAAACCGGTTAATCGTGACACCTTAATCAGACTGCTGCAAAAATTTCATCCATGGGATGAGATGAGTCCGGGAATAAGGGGTGATGTGGGCTTTATAGATGGATACTCCAAAAATTACGGAGTAGCCGCAATCATCCAGTCGAAGGACTTTGGAAAGACATGGACAAATCTGCCGGGCAGGCAAACCCCCAAATTTTTTGGAAATAAATTTGGCGCTCCGGCCTTTATAACATTTGGTCCGGGTAATACTGAAACTCCAAGGGACCTTAGTCCTTACGTATATGCTATTTCAAATGATGGTAACTGGGCATCTGGCGATAACGTCTTTCTGGGAAGGGTTCACAGGGATAGCATTATTTTAAGAAATGCCTGGCAGTTTTATAAAGGCAAATCGAATACTAATGAACCCATTTGGTCAGGAGAAGAGCAAATGGCGAGTCCGGTTTTTGCCGATTCTGGCCATGTTGGCCATCCCACCATCACTTATAACAAGAAACTCAACCGGTACATACTTTGCATATCAAGTGATAGGGTACCACATCGCGAAACTGCATCAAAAGAGGAAGCTACGAAGTGGAACTGGGAGTCGGAAATGCAAATGTATGAAGGCCCTGATCCCTGGGGTCCATGGGCTATATTTCATAATGAACAGCAGTGGGGAGGTAAGGATCATACGGCTTATTTGCCTCAAATGCCATCATATTGGATAAGTCCCGACGGCTTATCCGGAAGTCTGCTTTTTGCTGGAGATTACGTAAAACGTAAAGCAGAATATTATGGATTTATGACACAGCAATTTCGTCTGAAGCTTAAATAAAATATTGCATTCGATACTGTCGAACAGAATTTGATCTTCATAGGTAGACCTGATTGATCTACTTCTTCTTCTTCTTCCCGTAATCAAAAACAATCTGGCAGAAAGCTTTCACGCCAACATTCAACATACTATCATCAATAAAGAAATCAGGTGTATGATGAGGACCCGCTTCTTTGGGATCCAATCCTTTTGGCATGCCACCCAGGTAAAAAAAGAATGCAGGCGCTTTTTCTCCGAAGTAAGAGAAATCTTCTGCACCTGTACTCCATGTTCCTGCTGAAACATTTTCAATACCTGCAGCAGTTTGCAGTGAAGGCAACAGCATTTCAACGAGTTCGGGATTGTTGTAAGTCACAAGCGTTTTGGTATCAATGTCTACATCAACGGAGGCACCCCATGATGCAGCAGTTTGTTCAGCAACTTTTTTTATTCTTTCATGTACTTCTTTTTGCATTGCGCCATCCAATGTGCGGATCGTTCCCTCGAGTATTGCTTCTTCGGGAATAATATTGTTCCTGATACCGCTATGAAACTTTCCAACAGTAATGACAACAGGAGCTTTGGTGAGGTCTGTCTGTCGACTCACAATTGTTTGTAAATTATTAATGATCTGCGTTCCTACCACAATCGGATCAATGCCTGTCCACGGAGTGGAGCCATGCGTTTGTTTTCCTTTTATCCTGATCGTAAACCAATCAGACGAAGCCATAAATGCACCGCTTTTGTATTTGATTTTTCCGATTTCCAAACTTGAACCAATATGCAATCCTACTATGGCATCCACTTTGGGATTGTCCATTACTCCTTCTTTTATCATCAAAGGTGCCCCACCTTCTTCATCACCGGGAGGACCTTCTTCCGCTGGTTGAAAAATAAATTTGACAGTGCCGGGTACATCTTTTTTCATCCCCGTTAGTACCTCGGCTACGCCCATTAGAATTGAAATATGCGTATCATGACCGCAGGCGTGCATTACTGGTACCGTTTGACCGAGATAATCTGCAGTAACTGTGGATTTATAGGGTACCTCAACTCTTTCCATCACAGGAAGGCCATCTATATCAGCCCTGATTGCAAGTACCGGACCTGGTTTGCCCCCTTTTAGTAATGCAACCACACCTGTTTTACCCACACCTCTCTTTACTTCCAATCCCAATTTTTCCAGATGCGTTGCGATATAGTCCATTGTTTTAAACTCCCGGTTGCCGAGCTCAGGATTTTGATGAATATGACGCCGCCATTCCACCAATTTCGGTTGGATACCAAGTGCCTGCCGGGTGATTTGGGCTGTTAATGCATCCTGCCCATTGGTCAACAGAGATGAAAAGGAAAGTATTACGCTAAGAAAAATGGATTTTCTCATGAACAGTAGTTTAGGAAACTGAAAGTAAGAAATTAATGATCAACACTTTCGCCCGGTTGCCTTTCCCTGGTGCCTTTCTTACATTTTCTAAATCGTTTGTGCACCGAAAATCCATCTTCATTTATTGTGAAAAAAATGAGGATGAAATACTGTCAACGTCAGGTTTTGATCTAGGAAAAAGGGCTTGAAAACCTTAACTTTGCAGCCTTTCGGGGAAAAGCCGGCAAGAGTTTAAATGTAATTTATATGATCAGTGCAAGGAATATCACCCTCGCTTATGGCAAAAGGGTATTGTTTGATGAAGTAAATATCAATTTTGTTAAGGGAAATTGTTATGGTGTGATAGGTGCCAATGGTGCAGGGAAAAGTACTTTCCTCAAAATTTTGAGTGGTGAAATTGAACCCAACAAGGGATCGGTAGAAATCTCCCCCGGTGAACGAATGGCGATATTGAAGCAGAATCAATTTGAATTCGATGAGCAAACCGTATTAAATACTGTATTGATCGGCCACAAAAAATTGTGGGAGATTATGCATGAGAGGGACAAGATTTATTCTCTGGCTGATTTTACCGAAGAAGATGGTATCAGGGCTGGGGAACTTGAAGCTGAATTTGGTGAGATGGGTGGATATACAGCCGAGAGCGATGCAGCAACTTTGTTGAGTGATTTAGGTATAACTGAACAATATCATTCCAGCTTAATGAAAGAAATCCCTTCTAATTTGAAGGTGAGGGTTTTACTGGCACAGGCGCTTTTTGGCAATCCTGATATATTGTTATTAGATGAGCCGACCAACGGTTTGGATCTGGAAACTATTTCATGGCTGGAAAACTTTCTGGCTGACTATGAAAACATCGTTTTAGTGGTGAGTCACGACAGGCACTTTTTGGATGCGGTATGTACGCATGTCGCAGATGTTGATAAACAGAAAATAAAAATCTTTACCGGTAACTATACATTTTGGTACGAATCATCTCAATTGATGGCGCGCCAGATGAGTGACAGAAATAAAAAGACTGAAGACAAAAGAGCAGCCTTACTGGAGTTTATCGCACGATTCAGCGCCAACGCGTCTAAGTCTAAGCAGGCTACATCAAGGAAAAAAGCGTTGGAAAAACTTACGATTGAAGATATTCAACCTTCAAACAGGAAATATCCAGGTATCATTTTTCAACCGCTTCGCGAAGTAGGTAACCAGATTTTGAATGTTGAAGGATTAAGCAAAAGTATCGATGGCAGAAAGCTTTTTGATAAAGTAACATTCAGTATTAACAAGGGTGATAAGATAGCATTTGTAAGTAAAGATCCATTGGCAGTTACTAACTTTTTTGAAATCATCAATAATGAGGCGAAACCGGATGGTGGAAAAATAGAATGGGGAACAACTATCACTAAAGCATACCTGCCGGTAGAAAATAATGAATTTTTTTCGGGGTCTTTGAATCTCCTGGAATGGCTAAGGCAATTTGTTCCTGCAAATGTAACAGATGCAGATGAACCTTTCCTTCGCGGATTTTTAGGGAAGATGTTATTCAGTGGCGATGATATCATGAAAAAAACTTCGGTACTGAGCGGTGGTGAAAAAGTACGGTGTATGATCAGCAGGATGATGCTTCAGAACCCTAATCTCATCATTCTTGATCAGCCAACCAATCACCTGGATCTGGAAAGTATTCAAAGTTTCAATGATGGCTGTATCACTTTCCCTGGAATTGTATTGTTAACATCTCATGACCATACCTTTATGCAAACCGTGGCGAACAGGGTTATTGAATTGACTCCTAAAGGGATCATCGACAGGTTGATGACATTTGATGAATTCCTGGAAGACGAAAGAGTAAAATATCTCCGTACAGAAATGTATTAGTTCGGAAGATTGTTTATACCATGCCTTTCATGGTACACATTAGCCTGTTTGCGGATACAATTGAATGTATATGATTCTCTTGAAAGATATGTTTTATCTTGGTGCAGTCTGTTTATCCTGGAAATTGTGGACGAATGTTTCTGTTGCAGTTAATATTTATGAGCCTATTCAAGTACTTCCAAAATCTGCGGATTATAGTGACATGTAACTGGGTTGAATAAGGCTATTCTGTTGCCGTTTTAGTATTATCTAAATTTTCCCTTGAATTTATTGTACCCGTTTCGGTAGTATAAGGTGCTTACCGGCAGATGCAATATATCGATATCATTAAATTGATATTGATATATGTTATTTTAGAAAAATTATTTTAAAAATAAGGTTGAAATAATAGCTTAATTTCTATTTGGAAGTAATTATTTTGAATCATGGAATATTCGGATTTGAAATTTCAACCTGATTCAGTGTATCATTTTTTATAAATTTTTCATAATGAACTGGCATAATACTGCGATAGAAGATATATATAAGTCTACGAATTCTTCTGTAAAAGGTCTTACTGACGAACTGGTGCTAAAGAAAAGGGAAGAGTTTGGATTAAATGAATTAACAGAGAAAAAGAAGCATCCTGCGTGGATGATATTTCTCCTCCAGTTCAAAGATTTTATGATCCTTGTGCTGATTGGCGCGGCAATAATTTCAGGCGTTGTTGGTGAGATCACTGACGCAATAATAATTCTTGTGATTGTTATATTGAATGCCCTTGTAGGATTTGTACAGGAGTTTAATGCAGAGAAAGCCATGGAAGCGCTGAAAAAGTTGGCGACTTTAAATACACAGGTACTCAGAAATGGTTTGGTGGTCAACCTGCCATCATCAGAACTTGTACCTGGAGATATTGTACAAATTGAAGCGGGTAACGCTGTTCCCGCCGATCTCAGGCTAACCCATAGTTACAGTCTTAAGATTGATGAATCTGCCCTGACTGGAGAGTCTGTTGCTGCAGATAAAAACCATCAACAAATAGAAAAAGATGATATCCCGTTAGGCGACCGGTTTAATATTGCATATAAAGGAACGAACATCACCAACGGGCGTGGAACAGGCATCGTTGTTGCTACCGGCATGCAAACCGAAATAGGCAAAATTGCCAGTATGCTGCAGGAGGCTGACTCTGTAACTCCACTGCAGAAGCGAATGACGGATTTTGGTAAAAAATTATCCTACCTGATTTTGTTTATCTGTATCATTTTACTCGTTGTTGGAATACTGCGTGGTGAAGACTTTTTGAAAATGTTGTTATTGTCTATTTCGCTGGCTGTAGCCGCCATTCCGGAAGCATTACCCGCATTGATTACAATTGCATTGGCTATGGGAGCAAAAAGGCTCGTCAAAAAAAATGCATTAATCAGAAAATTACCGGCGGTGGAAACATTGGGATCGATCACTTTCATTTGTTCTGATAAAACAGGAACGCTCACGGAAAATAAAATGAAGGTGGTGAAAACCGATTACCCCCTTCAGAATCTACACCTGGATAATGATATTGATATTCTTGATGCCGCTATGGCATTAAATAATGATGTGAAATTAAATCCCGATGAATCACTCGTTGGAGATGCCACCGAAGTGGCCATGGTTGAACATTTCATCCAGGAATATTCTTCCGGAGAATTTAATGCATTCAGGGAAGAATACGCGCGAGAAGCTGAATTGCCATTTGATTCTGACCGAAAATGCATGACCACAGTACATCAGTGTAAAGGACAATTCCTGGTTATTTCAAAAGGAGCAGCTGAATATATTGAATCTGCGCTCGCTGAAGATGAACCCAAAAAACAACTGCTTGAAAAGGCTACCGAATTAGCTTCCGACGGGATTAGGGTGCTGGCTTTCGGTTATAAAATAGTAGATGCTTTACCTGATCCATTTGATTTCGCCAATGTGGAAAAGGAACTTACCTATGCCGGTATTGTGGGCATGGTAGATCCTCCGCGAAAGCAGGCAAAGCAATCAATAGCCGATTGCCGTACTGCAGGTATAATTCCAGTAATGATCACCGGTGATCATCCTGCAACCGCAGCATTTATAGCAAAAGAGATTGGTATTTTAAGAGAAGGCGACCAGGTATTATCTGGATCCGAATTGAAAGCTTTACCATTTGAAGAACATATGGAAAGAGTCGAAAAGATCAAAGTTTATGCGCGTGTTTCTCCCGAACAGAAATTACAGATAGTAAAAGCTTTGCAGGAGAAGCATCACTATGTTGCGATGACAGGCGACGGAGTAAACGATGCTCCATCATTAAAGCGCGCAGACATAGGCGTGGCAATGGGTATTAACGGAACCGATGTTAGCAAAGAGGCAGCGGATATGATTTTACTGGATGATAATTTTTCAACGATTGTAAATGCCATCAGAGAGGGGAGAAGAATCTATGATAATATCAGAAAATTTGTAAAGTATATTATGACATGCAATGGTGCGGAGATATGGACAATTTTCCTGGCGCCATTTTTCGGTTTACCGATACCGTTATTACCTATTCATTTGCTTTGGATTAACCTGGTGACCGATGGTCTTCCAGGGCTGGCACTGGCTGGGGAGAAGCCTGAAAAAGATATTATGAGCAGGCCGCCAAGAGACACCAAAGAAAATTTATTTGCGCACGGCACCGGCTATCATATTGTGTGGGTGGGTTTGCTGATGGCGGGTATTACCTTATCGGCACAGGCCTGGGCTGTTGGTGCGGGCAAGCAGGAACAATGGCAAACGATTGTATTTACAGTTCTGGCATTCACACAGCTAGCGCATGTATTAGCTATCCGCAGTGAGCGACAGTTCCTGATATCGCAGGGTATATTCACCAACCTTCCGCTGCTGGGAGCCGTTTTGCTCACAGTGGTACTTCAGTTAGGAGTCATTTATCTTCCTTTTGCAAATGAAATTTTTAAAACCAAACCTTTGACACTAAATGAATTGCTTGTTTGTGTTGGAGCGGCTGCTGTTTTATTTCACGCAGTAGAAGCAGAGAAGGCGATAAAGCGATTGATAAGAAGCAGGAAGTAAAGTACGAAGTACGAGGTGCGAAGTGCGAAGTAAAGGCTAACAGCCGTCTCCTGCGTGAATCGTGAATCGTGAAACGTGAATGCCCTATGTCGAGTGAATGTGTGAATGAGTCAATATGGGAATGAACAGCCGTGTGCGCGTGAATCAATATCTTTGAATTAAGAAATGGTGCGGTCGAAAATTTACTTCTTTTGCAGTTTGGTCTCCCAAGGAAACATCCGCCACATAGTCACATAGGGCACATAGAAAATTCTTTTGTATTCTACTAATGTGCCTATGTGGTTCAAAAAAGCACCGCTAAGAAGGATGAATTTTTTCTCATTTCAAAGACGTTGAATCCTGAATAGTGAATCGAGAATTAACAGCCAACGCAGTTGAAGTCTAACCATGGTATTCGCCAAAAACCTTTCTCAGCTGATCGGAAATTTCACCTAATGTGCATCGATTTTCAACTGCTTCGATTACAAAAGGCATCAGGTTGTCGCCGTTAATGGCAGCCCGTTCAATATTTAATAAACTATTTTTTACTTTTTCCCCGTCACGGTTTTCACGAAGTGTTTTTAATTTTTCTGCCTGCAGTAAGCGAATACTGTCATCTACTCTGAGTAATTGAATGTGATCTGTTTCTTCGACCTGGAATTGGTTTACACCAACAATTATTTTTTTCTTCTCTTCAATTTCTCTTTGATAGATATAGGCGCTTCTGGCAATTTCTTCCTGTATAAAACCCTGTTCAACGGCTTCAACACTACCGCCCATGGCATCAATTTGTGAAATGATCTGCCAGGCTTTTTCTTCTACTTCCGCAGTTAGCGACTCAATAAAATAAGATCCTGCCAACGGGTCAACAGTGTCGGCTGCGCCGATTTCAAACGCAATTATCTGTTGCGTGCGTAAAGCAATGCCGGCGGCCTGTTCAGTAGGGAGACTCAGCGCTTCATCGTAACCGTTAGTATGGAGAGATTGTGTTCCTCCTAATACTGCTGCCAGGCTCTGCAGTGTTACCCTCGCAATATTATTCATAGGCTGCTGTGCTGTAAGTGTGCTGCCACCAGTTTGCGTATGGAACCGCAGCATCATAGCCTTGGGGTCGGTGGCGCCCATTTCCTTCATAATTTGTGCCCACATTTTACGAGCTGCTCTGAATTTTGCAACTTCTTCAAACAAATTGTTATGGGCATTAAAAAAGAATGACAGCCTTTTTCCAAAAACATTAATATCCAGTCCCTTTTCGAGTGCTGCCCTTACATATGCTTTACCATTACTCAATGTGAAAGCGATTTCCTGTACAGCAGTACTGCCCGCTTCACGAATATGATAACCGGATATTGAAATGGTGTTCCACTTTGGAAGATGTTGACTGCACCATTCAAATATGTCGGTAATGATGCGCATCGAAGGTCGCGGAGGATATATATATGTTCCCCGTGCAGCATACTCTTTTAGTATGTCATTTTGAATTGTTCCATTTAACCGGGTGAGATCAGCGCCTTGTTTTTTAGCCAGCGCAACATAAAAAGCAAGTAATATGAAGCCGGTGGCATTAATGGTCATAGAGGTGGAAACTTTTGCCAGTTCGATTCCTTTAAACAGTTGCTCCATATCGTCGATACTGTCAATTGCCACACCAACTTTGCCCACTTCGCCTTCTGCCAGCGAATGATCGCTATCGTATCCTATCTGAGTAGGGAGGTCAAATGCCACGCTCAGGCCCATAACGCCCTGCGATAAGAGATAGTGGTATCTTTTATTACTTTCTTCGGCGGTAGAAAATCCTGCATACTGCCGCATCGTCCAGAGTCTGCCTCTGTACATATCTTCCTGTACACCCCTGGTAAAGGGGAACCTGCCAGGTTGTTCTTCTTCCTTATGTCTGGGAAGGTCGCTGCTATCGTAGCAAGGTTTAATAACGATGCCGGAATCAGTGATTTTTTTTTCCATCTTCTTACAGGCTTACAACAATTGACGCGCTTCAAAATTCAAAGCTTCAATGACTACGGGATGCAGTGAAGCTTTGGGTTCAGCACTTAGCAATACAGAAATGTTCCTTGCCAGTTCATTTCCATTCTGATCGGGAGGCATCGTTTGTGCTACCTGGTTAATTATAAAAATATTCTGCTCCCTGAGATTGGTAAGCGCCTGCCATACCTCTTTCGAAACATATATCTGCTGAGATAAATTATAATCGAATTCCTGTTTAATATTTTCCACCCATATGGCCTGCATATGTCTCACCGTAAGGTCACCCGATGGGAGGCGGTTAATTATACTCGGTAACGAAATTCTTTCTGCTAAAATCACCAGCCGTTCATATGCCTGAAGTTTTAAATTAATTACATTTTGATTTGGAGCTTGTGGCATGTCGGCAGGTTTGTTTTTGTCCTTAAACCAAAAAACGATATAGAGGGCAAGTATCAGGATTACCAGAAATATTCCGCCAAGGATCGCCAGGTTTTCAGTAGTCATTGTTGATTCGTATTAGACAAAAGTACTGCAAGTGGATTAACTTTTGCTTGCAGCAATTTCTGTGTATTTTTGTAGTGTATGCAAACAGAAAGCACAACTTTACCGGTACAGTTCACACCTAACGCATTAACGGAGCTTAAACGTATACTGACTGAAGAAACTGAAGCAGGACAGGGGTTTCTCCGGATTGGTGTGAAGGGTGGAGGTTGCTCAGGGCTGAGCTACGTATTGGCATTCGATGAAAAAAAAGACAACGACGAAATTTATCATGCTGATGGCATTCCTTGTGTAATCAGTCCTGCCCATTCAATGTATTTATTTGGGATGCAGATAGACTGGAAAAATGGACTGGATGCGCGGGGATTTGTTTTTAATAATCCAAATGCTTCTGCCACATGTGGTTGCGGAAGTTCATTTGCAGTATAATTTGAATTGATTTTTTTAGTATTTTCACAATACTACTATCAGTAAAGCAAAAAAAGACCCCGTTTGTGTAAACAAAACGGGGCTTTTTTATGAGATGAACCGACTGCTTATTTTGCCAATGCCGGTTTTGTTTTAGTAATACTTCCTTTAATATCAGTTGGTTCAGGTTCACCCAGCGGTTTATTTTTTGCAAGGTCAACCAGGATCGGGGCTGCCACAAATATCGATGAGTAACAACCTGTAATCACACCGATTAACATCGCAAACGAAAATCCACGGGTTGCTTCGCCGCCGAAAATAAACAGGATCAATAATGTCAAAAACACAGTAACTGAAGTCATAATGGTACGACTCAGCGTTTCATTGATTGATTTGTTGATAATTTCGGTTTTCGATGCATTCTTTAACAGCCGGCTGTTTTCACGAATTCTGTCGAATACAATTACAGTATCGTTCATTGAGAAACCTATTACTGTTAGTATGGCTGCAATGAAGTGCTGATCAATTTCAAGTGGGAATGGTACGATTCCTTTGAGGAATGAAAACACTGCCAATGTTACAAAAACGTCGTGCAACAAGGCAACGAATGTACCCACAGAATATCTCCAATCGCGGAAACGGAGGAGGATATAAAGGAAAATGGCAATGATTGCAAAAACAGTTGCCTTTACAGCACCCTTTTTAAGATCGTCTGAAATCGAAGGCTGTACTGTTTGCGAACTTTGTTTGTGATTCTTTTTGTAATCGAAGAAAGTTGCGTTTTCAGGCAACGCATTTTTCAATCCCTTGAACAAAGCCAGCTCTACCGTAGAATCAGCACTGCGGCTATTGTTATCAATCATATAAGACGTAGTGATATTAAGGGTTTTATTATCACCTACCGTTTTTACGATTGTATTTTCACCTTCAAATGCAGTATTAAGATCTTTATTTAAAGAAGGAATATCTACATTCTGGTTGAAACTAACGGTATAGCTTCTGCCACCTTTATACTCGACTCCACGATCAAATCCATGGAAGAAAGATCCTACACCAAGCACCAACACCACAACTGAAATGATATAAGCAACTTTCCTGTATTCGATAAATTTATAAGCAGCATGTTTGAAAATTTTACTGCTGAAATTGGTAAAATATTTAAAGTGCCTGTTTTTGTTTGTCCAGAAATCAGTGATCAATCTTGAAATCAAAATTCCGCAGAACAATGACAGAAGTATACCCAAAATCTGAGTGGTGGCGAAACCAAGAATCGGCCCCAAACCAAAATAGAAAAGAATTATTGCCGTAAGCAAAGTCGTAATATGACCATCCAATACGGGAGGTAAAGATCTTCTATAGCCTTCCGACACTGCAAGCTGATAACTTTTGCCTTTTGTCAACTCATCTTTAATGCGTTCGAATATAATTACGTTGGTATCAACCGCCATACCAATTGTTAGTACGAGACCAGCAATACCTGGTGCCGTAAGAGTTGCACCAAGCGCACTCAATACACCGACAGTAAAAAGAAGATTTAAGATAAGCGAAATGTTGGCTACCCAGCCACTGGTGTTATAGTAAACCAGCATCAGGATAAATATCACAATAAACGAAATGATAAATGCCAGTGAACCACCTTTAATGGCTGCTGCACCGAGTGTTGGACCAACAACCTGCTCCTGAACTATTTTAGCAGGTGCCGGTAATTTTCCTGACTGTAGGATATTCGCCAGATCCTGTGCTTCCTGGATGTTGAAATTGCCGCTTATCTCAGATACGCCTGATGTTATCGGATTGATAACGTTAGGAGCAGAATAAACGAGGTTATCCAGCACGATAGCGATGGGTTTTCCAACATTTTCGGTTGTCATTTCTCCCCAGATCCTTTCCCCCTGTTTGGTCATCAACATTTTGATCGATGGCCTTCCTTTATCATCATAATCCTGTGAAGCCTGTTGTACGCCGTCGCCCTCCAATCTTGCCTTAGTTGATCCTTCGATGGTTTTCAATGCGTAAACAGGAAGCACTTCGCTTTTCACACCCTGTGGATTTCTTTCAGGTACACCATAGACAATTTTCATGTTTGACGGGAACTGATTTTTTACACTTTCAATGTTCATGTATTCATTAAAAATGGAAGTATCAGTAGCCGAAATAAAACCGAGATACGGAGCAAATGATAACTGACCGTTCTGACCTTGTTGTGGTGGAACCGGCTGAAATATTTTAAAGAACGAATAGGTTGGAGCTGTGTTGGCAGATGTATCATTTACTGCAGTTGTATCTTTTGTCAAAAGATCATTGATACTTGCGGTAGTATTTGTATCCACACTTGCTGCAGGAGTTGCCGGAGTAATTGCGGCAGCAGCAGTAGTGTCTTTCACTACCGGCTTAACGCCG
>JANPJC010000012.1:0-5829 GCA_031425315.1 Chitinophagales bacterium | reverse complement strand
TATCCAAAACTGATTCCTTTTGATGGATACAGTATAGATTCCAATAACCCCTCTTTTGGAAGTTTCGAACCAATCTCACTTAATGCCGGCCCATAATTGCTTCCTACACCATTAACCTGGTGACACAGGGCACAGGAATTTTTATAGACTTCTTTACCATGGGCAGCATTGGCCGCCAGCGCATTCAATTCATTCAGCGTGGGCATTTTTCTTGCCGCATTCTTGGCAGAAGCCGGCAGGTATGATGCGGCTGCTGTACGAATCTGTTTTCTCCATGCCTTACTTACACTCTCCACTACCGCAGGGATATATTGTTCAGGAACTTTTTTGTTTTTCAGCATGTCAATCACTTTGTCTTCACCACTTCCACTTCGGCCGATACTTGATGCAGCAAGGTCACGTACTTCCGGTGAATAGTTTCCGGAGGTAATCAATTTTTCAAGGAGGGCAATGGATTGCGCTGAACCCACCCGGCCCAACGATTTAATCAACGGTGCAGAACGGGAAGTATCTTTTGCTGAAATTATTTTCCAGATATCATTCACACTACCTTGTTGTAAAAATATCCGCGCTGCTTCCGTTCCGGTTTGTTCGCGGTAACCACTAATGGCCATTTCAAGGAGATTGCTATTCTCTTCTTTTACTTCATATCGCCTCACGAGTTCAAGATATTCCGGTGTTCCATTTACCGATTTCAATACATCTCTCATGGCACCCACAGCAACCGGTGATTTTTTTACCGTATTCGCATCGAGATGATGTAATACCAGTTTATTGAGTTCAATATCTTTTGCTGAATTCGATTCTATCATCTTCAGCAATAATGCTGACTTAGCGGATCCGCTGTTAAAATCCAGTGCCCTGAAGTATTTTAATCGTTGTGTTAGCGGAACATTATTTTCTCCGGCCATTTTTGCAATATAGGGAACGGCTTCATCGGTGCGTGCCCTCCAGGTAATGTCTCTTGAAGCCTGGTCTTTTAGTACATCACCTACTGCAGCAACATAGGCTTTAAAAAAATTATCCCATTGCCTGTCTGCGCCGATACCTAGTGCTTCGAGGTACCAGCGGTCTTTTCCATCATATTGCTGTGCTAATGTTGTCCATAATGCTGCTGCATCAGGTGTTTTCAAATGACGTAACAAAACGGCGCATTCTCTTCTCACCTGCGGATCAGCATCCTTTACAAGTTTTGCAATATTGCCTGATAAATTTAGTTTGCGTTGAGCGGAGGCTCTCAAGCCCATAATCCTGAAATCAGCATTTTTGCTGGCTATTGCTTCGTCGATATATTTTGATCCACCGTCAATAGCAACGAGTAACCAGAAGGCTCTTGCACTCATTCTCGGATTTGCTTCATTTTTCCAAAGTTTTTCCAATTCGGGCACTGCTGTATTTCCCATTGCCAGCAGACTGTTATATGCGTGATGACGAACTGCAAGATTTGGATTCTGTAATGCTGATACCGCTCCTGCCGGATTGTTATAGTCCTGCACCGGTACACTGAATTTGGAATCTTTCGGTGCAACGCGGTAAATTCTTCCTCTCTGCTGATCGCCGGCAGCATGGCCACCTACACCGGGATCGTACCAGTCGGCAATAATTAAAGAACCATCAGGCGCTACACAAACGTCGGCAGGCCTGAACCACTGATCGTTATCTCCTTTCAGTACATTCACTACTTCCGCTTTGTAACCTGCACCATCTTTTTGAACAGGGTAGGAGCGCACTACATTTGGGCCTGCATCACAATGAATTATCTGGTTCTGAAAAACTGCAGGTAATAAGCTGCCTTCGTAAATTAAAATACCTGTTGGAGATCCGGCGCCGGTTTGCAGGAGATTAGGAATTACTCCCGGATCATTCAGGTGCCAGTGCCGCAATGGAATCGAATCTTCCATATTAGTGCGGCGCGATTGCCATGAAGCACCGGTCATTTCATCCTGGTACCCATAATTGCCATAAGGCATTACATAATTTATTCTTACGCCTTTGTTTCCGTCATCATCATTATCACTCTGCCACAAAGTGCCGTAACTGTCTACTGCCACTTCAAAATTATTTCTGAAATTATGACCAAGGCATTCCACGTTTGATCCATCGGGGTCACAACGAAACACCATACCCATCCGATATTTATCCGGGCCTATCTCGTCTCCATCCTGGTCAAGAACCGTTTTGCCGTTCTTATCTTTTAAAGTTTTGCCTTCATTGCCGAAGTTGAAATATAATTTACCATCGGGTCCAAAAGTAAAGCTGTGCATGCCGTGATCATGTTGTTCGCCATCCACTCCCTGAAACAATATTTCTTTTCTGTCGGCTTTCGAATCTGCATTATCGTCATAAAAAATCCACACGTAAGGACTCTGCGAAACAATCACACGGTTGCCCAGTACACTTATACCGAGCGGCGCATTGATTTCCGGTCCCTGGTAAAAAACTATTGAGGTGTCGGCCAAACCATCTTTATCAGTGTCTTCCAAAATAACGATCCTGTCGCCGCCGGGATGGGTTGGATTTCCGTTTATAGCTGGCCGGTAGTTATAAGCTTCCAGTACCCAAACTCTTCCATGTTCATCCACATCAATGTTTGTTGGATTGGTAAGCATGGGCTCAGTGGCAAAAGATTTTACTTCAAGACCATCATAAATGGTTAATCCACGCAATGCATTTTCGGGCATACGTTTTTTCTCGTCGGTTAAACTATCGGTTGAAGCTGCTGCTGCAGTATCAGCATTATTTCCGCAGGAGGGGAAGATAAAGGCAGCTATCAAAAAAAATAAGGTAA
Source organism: Chitinophagales bacterium (assembly GCA_031425315.1). GTDB lineage: Bacteria > Bacteroidota > Bacteroidia > Chitinophagales > Chitinophagaceae > Pollutibacter. The sequence goes on along the minus strand of JANPJC010000012.1, from coordinate 3,041 downwards.
CAGCAACTGTTCGAATGAGGGCGTAATTTTTTTTCATAAAGACTCTATGACTTTTTCGTTGATTTAAGCAGGCTACTAAAATAGGCAATATTCGCTTTCGATAACGATTTAGAAAAGATCTGATCTGTCAAGTCCCCCAAATCGTATATTATGATAAAAATATTTCAGCTTTTTGAAGGATTTTCATGAACAAAATGCTTAATAGACTCACCGTCCATTTGAATTTCATTGTGATGAGTGCTGACGGTTGCCTGCCGGCTTATATGAATATCATCAATTTAATGCAACATAGTGAATGGAAATTGTCCAAAAAGTAAAGTCAAATTATTCCCTTTTGTAATGAAAGAGTTCGGGACTGAATGATATCATTAAATAACTCCAAATGGGTGTAGCGCTGGTGGATTCAATTTTATTCAACGCCAGCATGTTTTTGTAAGATGAATACCAGGAGAAACCAAAGTTGATATTTATATTTTTTCGCGGTCTATAATTGAGACTCAGATCCGCTTCAGCGCCGAGGTATTGGTCTTTGTTATAGATTTTTGAAACAGGATACTGTGTGTAGAAAAGATGAAAATCCGAACGCACAGAGAATTTATTATTGATCTCCTGTAAGAAAAAAAAGTATGGATTAATCAGGCCTTTACTATTTACATCAGCAGGAAACCTTGTGAAGAAATTCATATTACCCATGAATTTCCAGGCCACTCCATAAAAAATATTAAAGGAATGGGCAGTGTTATCCTTTACCGTATCACCTTCGCCGCTTAATATTTCCGCGCCCAGCCTTAATACAGATTTCTTTACGCTAAACCTGATTTCTGGTTGAATATAAAAAGCGCTTAGTTTTTTGAGCGTTGATGTTTTTCCAAATTGATAATACGCATTGACAGTAAAATAGAAATTTTTATAAAAATATTCAAACCGTCCTCCGCTCGTAACGAAATAGTAATTTTTTCCTGTACCAGCATTTTTGAAGATGTCAGAATAGTTTAATGTGGTCAATGTGAAGTGATCGTCAAACTTATACTTCAGATGATGGACAAGTAATAGTTTGTAACGGTGTGATGCTACCGGGGAATACGAATCATCGTAATTTACGGAATATTTTCTCGTAGAAGCAATAGCCAAATCACTGCTCAATCTATTTTTGCTATAAATCAATCTAATGCCTTCATGTGAGCGGCTTTGTTGTGCCCACGGAGCATCAGAGAAAAGTCTTCCATTATCGAAAAGCAATCTTTGACGACCTATTCTCAAAGATAAATTCTTGCTAAGAGTCGGCTCAATAAATGCTTCGTAAAAATTGATATTTCCAATGGAAGAAAATTTGTCATTCTTTCCCCATAGGTGTATTTCCTGTAGAGATGAATGAAAAATCCACTTTTCCCGTTTGTAATTTATAGACAACCGATTTCTCTGGCTCACATAAAACTCTTCATAGCTGCTGTCACCCGCTGCCATTTTGTAGTTATTACGATATTCTGCTCTTGGTCTGATTTCAAAAAGAACAGAAAGTTCGTTAGTTTTTGTTTTTTGCTGGGCAAATACGGTGTTGAAGAAAATCAAAATGAAAAAAGGCGAAGGCATATACAACTTTCGCCGAGGTTTCACCAGTGTACTACCTGCCTTATTCAAAACCAAATTTTTTCCAGCAACCAATGAAGTCATAAGCTTCGGCAAGTATAACTCAAAATTTAGTACTATGGTGAATTTACATAGTATTCAGGATCACTTCCTCAAATAATCTTGAGAGTTGAGCATCCGCACTATTGGCTACTGCAATAATCTCCTTAATATTTACGGGCTTCAGATTGTCAGGATCACATTCATCTGTAATTACTGAAACTGCTGCACAAGGCAGACCAATGTGGTTGGCAACTATCACTTCCGGAACCGTACTCATACCCACCATGTCGGCGCCAGTTGCCCGCAGCCACCTATATTCTGCGCGGGTTTCCAGGTTGGGCCCCATCACTGAAACATATACTCCTGCTTGTAAGGGAATTGTAAGCTGACTTGCTGTGGATTTAAAACACTTGTTAAGTTTGGTATCATACGGGTTACTCATATCGACAAATCGATTACCAAAAGCCGGGTCATTTAAACCGCGAAGAGGATTGTCGGGCAACATATTGATATGATCGTCGATCAAAACAAGATCACCTTTTTTATAGTCAGGATTCATTCCTCCTGCGGCGTTACTGAGTAATAGGTATTTGATACCCAGCGCTTTCATCACCCTTATTGGAAATGTAATCTCCTGCATGCTATACCCTTCATAATAGTGAAATCTTCCCTGCATCGCCACCACTTTTGCTTGACCAATAGTCCCGTAGATCAGATTTCCTTTATGAAATTCCACAGTAGACAAGGGAAATCCCGGAATTTCATTATAGGGAACCACCAGCTGGTTTTCGATCTTGTGAACGAAAGAGCCAAGGCCAGTGCCCAATATTACACCGACTGCCGGATCTTTAACACCTTTCTGCGACAAATAAGCTGCTGATTCTTCGATTGCACTGAACATTTCCTGCTAATGGTTGGTTAAAAACTAAATTGCCCCAATATACGTAAATAGCAGCGGGTCAGTTTCAGGTATTCTTTTATGAACAAGATTTCAATATGGTTAATTTTAGTGATTATGAGTACTCTCTCATTTGGTAAAGGCTTTCCTGTTTCCGAAGGTTTGGAGGAAAATAGTAGTGTACAAGGTATCAAGGCATCTGCAGGTAATGATTCCTCCTTTATAAAATTATCGCAGGAAATAATGTACGCAGCAAGGCTGGGAGAAAACACTGATTCGCTTACCCGCATTATCTCCTCAATAAACAGTAATGAATTACAAACTGCTCTTGATACAGATGAAAAGAAAATGGCATTCTGGATCAATATGTACAATGCCTATACACAGGTGATGTTAAAAGCTGACTCAAACCTATACAAAAAAAGAGGAAAATTTTTTAAAAATCCTGCAATTAATATTGGCGGACATTTGTACAGTCTTGACGATATTGAGCACGGCATATTGAGAAGATCTG
>JANPJC010000011.1:0-8467 GCA_031425315.1 Chitinophagales bacterium | reverse complement strand
TATATTTTTCAAAAGCATTCAATGCATGAACGGATGTATAAACTCCTTTCCACCAAAAACGCTGGTATCCTACTGTAGGTGCAAGTATGCGTGCATGGCCAGGATAGTTTTCTCCCGGTGCATCAAATGATGGTCCAAAAGGGATACCTATTGGCCAGGAATAAATGGATCTTTTAAATTCAATGGAAACAACATCTTTAGAGGTTATCCTATATCCAACATTTAACTGTACATACTCAGGGTTGTTTACTTTGGAAAAATTTCCTAACATCAGGAATGAACTCCCAACAAACCACTTTTTATAGGTACTGGCTTCTTGGGCATTTTGTGCATGCACCTGTAAACAGCTTGTCACCACTAAGGCAAGTACAATCCATAAATTTTTCTTTCGCATTTCATTCCTTTTTATGTGAAACGATACTGCAAAAGTGGATTGGTGGGAGGCAATACCTCGTTCACTTAAGTTAAGAAATACGTTTTAGCTCTTTTTTTCAAGAATTCTGGCTCTTAGTCTGCTTAATGATTGAGGTTTGATGCCTAAATAGCTCGCTAATTGGTGTTGTGGAACACGCTGAATAAGGTCCGGTCTTTTTTGTAATAAGTTCAGGTAACGTTGTTCAGGTGAAGAAGTCTTAAACTCGTCAAAGTCTATTTGTTGTTTAGCTAGCAGTTCTTGCGACAATATTCTACACATTATATCAAACTTTGGAAATTTACTGTTTATTTCTACTTCCATATCAGAATTTGAAACTGTAAGAATACTGTCTTCAACACAACTAATGAAATATTCAGAAGGAACTTTATTTATAACACAAGGAGGTGTAAAAGCGTCCATTTCTGTGTAGAAAGCTGTTGTTTTTTCTTCTCCGTCTATGATGTAATAAATCCGAATACAGCCTTTTAAAACGAAATAACTATCTTCTGATTTCTGTCCTTCTTCGAGTAAAGTCGTCCCTTTCTTTACCGAGCGAAATAGATCTAACGAAAGTATTGCGTTCTTCTCATCATCTGTCAAAGAAACGTATTTTGCTATAAAGTCAAATAGTATGTTTTTCATTGTTTTGTTGTTGTTACATTCGTCTGCTACACTTGCCACCAACGTTTTGCAGATTTGCGATGGGAGGGCTTTTCAGCACAAATGTTTATGCGGAGCACAAAACTTTCGGCTACCACTAAACTGTCTGCGGAACATGAAACCCCGCATATTGCAAATGTGCTGTTAGCTATTGCCCTTGTTCTCGTTGTTGTGTCAAATGTCTGCATTACAACTTTTTCAAAAAAACTATTTTGTCTTCTCCGTCTTTCCAAAAGTCTTTAATGGCAGCCGCTTGGGTGTAACCAATTTTTTGATACAAATTTCTTGCACCAATTTGAGCATCGTCACTTGAAGTTTCTACAATTAGTATTCTGCCGTCTTTGTGTTTAAGTAGTTGTTCGATATATTTCATCATTTCACTTGCTACTCCGTTTCTTTGAGCGTCTTGTGATACGCCAATTGCTAATAAATTATATGTCCCGTCAGTAAGCTTTTCCGGAACACAATATCCTATTGCAACTTGTTTATAGTTGTCAATGTATGTAAACCAAATGTCTTGTGTGTCAGGATTGTTGAAGTAATCAGAAATCATTTCGTCTAAATATTCAGAAGGAAACAATTCACTTGAATCAACTACTTTTTTCAGTCCGTCTATGTCGGATTGAGTTACGGCTCTTATTTTCTCGTACATTTTTTATTTTAATAATTAACATCTGTCTTTTTCAATTTTTGTCTAAAAGTTTGTGTTCGCTTTGTCGCCACAGGGTTGCAGCTAACTTGTTTATAACCCTGATATCTTCAGGCTTATCCCACCACTATTCCAGGGTATACGCCTGACGTTTTCAGGGTTTAGCGAATATACCACAACACCAAAGCAAACTTCATGATCAACATTGTTCTGAATACGACCATTGAGGAGGATACTCCCCTTCTTCAATAAAGAATATCAGAACATATCCAGATTCATTACTTTATTCCATGCCGCAACAAAATCATGTAGAAATTTCTCTTTTGCATCTGCACTTCCATATACTTCAGCAATGGCTCTTAATTCCGAGTTAGATCCAAATACAAGGTCGGCACGGGTAGCCGTATACATTGATTTTCCTGTTGTCCGATCATAACCCTGATACAGCTCCCTGTCTTCCTGCGCAGGCTTCCATGCTATGTTCATGTCAAGTAGATTTACAAAAAAATCGTTGCTCAGATTACCGGGTGTGGTGCTGAACACGCCGTGTGCCGAGCCATCAAAGTTGGTATTCAATACACGCATACCGCCAACCAATACGGTCAGTTCAGGCGCAGTAAGTGTAAGCAACTGCGCTTTATCAATCAACAATGCTTCAGTTGAAACATCACTCTTTGTGCTTAGATAATTACGGAAGCCATCTGCACGAGGTTTTAAATAATCGACAGATTCAACATCCGTCTGTTCCGCAGAAGCATCCATGCGGCCCGGTGTAAATGGAACCTGGATATCATGACCGGCATCTTTCGCCGCTTTTTCAATAGCCGCACATCCACCCAATACAATCAAGTCTGCAAGCGATATTTTTTGGCTGCCGCTTTGATTGTCGTTAAATTCTTTTTGAATCGATGTCAATACTTCCAAAACTTTGTCTAATTGAGCCGGATTGTTTACCCTCCAATCTTTTTGAGGCGCCAGCCGAATTCTGGCACCATTGGCCCCGCCGCGTTTATCTGAACCACGAAATGTAGAAGCAGAAGCCCATGCTGTTGATACCAGGTTTGAAATACTCAATCCTGATGCTAACATTTTTTCTTTCAACGCAATGATATCATTGCCATCAACCAATGCATGATCAGGGGCGGGAATTGGATCTTGCCAGATCAGATCTTCTGTCGGAACATCCGTACCCAGGTAACGGGATTTCGGACCCATATCTCTGTGTGTTAACTTAAACCATGCACGTGCAAAAGCATCCGCAAAAAAATCCGGGTTTTCCATAAAATGCCTGGAGATCTTTTCATACGCCGGATCCATTCGTAACGAAAGGTCCGTAGTTAGCATCGTTGGCTTAATGAACCTGCCTTTCTCAAATGCATGAGGAATGACCTCATCTGCATCCTTAGCCACCCATTGATGCGCACCGCCGGGACTTTTCGTCAATTCCCATTCAAAGCCAAAAAGGTTTTCGAAATAATTATTGCTCCATTGCGTAGGCGTTTTTGTCCAGGTAACTTCTATGCCACTGGTGATGGTATCGGCTCCTTTGCCGGCACCAAAACGATTGCTCCATCCAAATCCCTGTGATTCAATACCAGCTGCCTCAGGTTCTTTGTCTACATGCTCCGATGACGCAGCGCCATGTGTTTTACCAAAACTATGTCCGCCCGCAATCAACGCAACGGTTTCTTCATCATTCATGGCCATGCGACCAAACGTCACACGAATATCTTTTGCCGCAGCTATCGGGTCGGGATTTCCATCAGGTCCTTCCGGATTTACATAGATCAATCCCATATGCGCAGCACCCAACGGCACTTCCAGTTTTTGAGCATCATGTTGATTACCAGTAGCATCCTCATCGGATACCAATACCCCATGCTCCGCCAGTCCGGGTTTGCCTCTGTCATAACGTTCGTCGTTTCCCAGCCAGGTTTTCTCAGCGCCCCAATAAATATCTTCCTGTGCTTCCCATGTATCGGCACGACCACCACCAAAACCAAATGTTTTAAAACCCATTGATTCCAACGCTATGTTGCCTGCTAGAATCATCAAATCGGCCCACGAAAGCTTGCGGCCATATTTCTGTTTGATGGGCCATAAAAGTCTTCGTGCCTTATCAAGACTCACATTATCAGGCCAGCTATTAAGTGGCGCAAAACGCTGCTGTCCCCCACCGCCGCCACCGCGGCCATCATATACACGATACGTGCCTGCGCTATGCCATGCCAGGCGAATAAAGAAGGGGCCATAATGGCCAAAATCGGCGGGCCACCAATCCTGCGAATCGGTCATAAGGTGGTGCAAATCTTTTTTTACGGCTTCGAGGTCAAGGGTTTTGAACTCCGTTGCATAGTCAAATTCCTCATCCATCGGATCAGATAAGGATGAGTGCTGACGAAGGATGTTCAAATTGAGTTGGTCAGGCCACCAGTCACGGTTTTTAGTGCCTCCCCCGCCTATGTTTTGTTTTGTACTGCCATTCAAAAAAGGGCATTTGCTTTCGTTTATATCGCTCATGTTGATTTGTATTGAATGTTTTTATGGATTGGTTTTATGGATTGGTTTTATGGAATGTACCGGTGATTTGAAGTTTGATGTCCTTGACTTTAAAATTTTTTATTTTGATCTTTTGAAAGTATTGCTGGATGAGTAAGTTTAGATTATCGTCTTCATAATCTTCAATGCGGTCTGTTTCGGTGCAATACAGATGATGATGATTCGATAAAACCGCATCGTAACGCATGATGTCTTTTTCTGTTTTTACTTTTTTTACAAGTTCATTTTCAACTAATGAATCTAACACCTTGTACACCGTTCCTACAGAAATATTGGGATGATTTGCCTTAATGTATTCAATCACATTTTCGGCTGTAGGATGATTTTTCAGCTTCACAATGGCCTCATAGATAGCCACCCGTTGCGGGGTAACTTTCAGGCCTTTTTCCTGTAATTTTTCTCTTAAAAAAGTGCTCATTTTTACGTATTTAGAGTAATTACGTAAAGATAATCATTCTTATTTAGGAATAGATATATTTTTAATAAAAAAGGTTTGTATAGTTCGCAAACACTTCTTGGGGTGATTGAGTGCTATTGAAATAATTGCACCCTGGATTTTAACGGAATCCCTTGAGCAGACACATTAAATCTGGATTACGTTCTCATTCCCGTTCAGGAAGACGAGTTGTGCGCACGCGATTGAGGTACCGTAAAATGCTTAATTATATTTTCGATATTTTACTCTATCGTTGTCGTCTGGCAGGGTTGCCTATAACGTTTTGGGCATTTACGAAGAAGCGGATTTAGAAGCACAAATGTTCGGTTTAGCACAAATGTTTATTAGAATTCCGAATGTTCCATTTAGTACTGAACGCGCTTTTTTTGCAAAACCCCTGTTGTGCGTTCGTGTTTCTTTGTTCATATAATATAAGGTGGTTATAGAAACAGCTAAAGCAAGTTACTTTAGCTGTTTCTATAAAATTTTGTTTATACTTATTTTGAAGCGTCATTATAAAATGTAATAGTTGGAACTCCAACTACGCCTGCCTCTTCCATTAATTTTTTAAGCTCCGGATTGGCCATTCTTGCTTTTGCTTTTGCCATATCTGTAACGCCAAATACAATATGAACCAAGTTGGGGTCGTCAATGCCTCTTCCCAAAGCTATATCCTGCAATCCATTGTCGGCTCTTGTTGCTGGCCCTTCGCTATCAAAAACTTTTTCCCATGTGTCAAAGTCTTTCACTTTGTGTTCGATTTCAACTCGGGCGCCTCCTGTTAATTGATTATCCGGTGTAAATCTGATTATGCTCCAGAATTTTACTACAGGCTTAGAAATTACACCTAACTTCTCCATTACAGCTTTTAATCTGGGGTCAGCAATAAATGCTTTTGCTTTTGCCATATCCGATGGCGCTAAAACTATCTTTACATCATTTGGCTTATCGGCAGATCTTTCCACGGCTATTAATGATAAACCACTTGCCAGTCTTGCCATTGAATCAGTATCAAAACCCGGACGCCATTGGTTATAATCTTTTACAGTATGATAAATAGTTATCACATCCATTGGTAATGTTGGCCCAGTTTGGATTGGCTCATTGGTGTTTGTGGTTACAGTGTCTTTAGTTTCTGTGGTAGCTGTTTTTTCGCTTCCATTCTTGCAAGAAGCAATACCTAACGATATACTCAATGCAATTAGTAAATTGATTTTTTTCATTTTGATGGTTTTTATATTGCCTACTCTGAAAGGTTTTCGGCTTCCCCCATGTCATTACAAAATTAATAATTTACACTACATCAAGTGTGTAGCGTCACAAGGCATGACGCAGAACGTTTTGCAGATTTGCGATGGGAGGGCTTTTCAGCACAAATGTTGATGCGGAGAACGGCAATTTCTGTAACCACAAACCTTTCTGCATAGCACGAAAACACGCCTATTGCAAATGTGCTGCTATCAGCTGCTCTGATGAGAGGCCTTAAGTTCCGATAAATAGTTGTCTAATTTGCTATTGATATGCTTGTTCATTCTAACTTCAATTAAAATGTAAATTCCTGATATTACTAATGTTTATGGTCGTGTTCATGGGAATGACTGTTTCCTTTTTTATCAAAAGGAAAGTAATCAACAACATCATATTTCCAAACATTTGTAGGGAATATCACTACAAGATTTGCTGTTTTTTTTCCAATGTTTTTAAATGCATGCGGTATCATTGGAGGAATATTAATTATGTATGGAGCTTTGACGGCAAACATGGTATCACCTAGAGCATATAGTATTTCTCCTTCCAGAAGAACATGCGATTCTTCTCCTTCATGCGTATGCATAGGTGGAGCTCCTCCTGGAAATGTTTCAGTAATGCCAATTACCAGGTTTTGGTATCCGTTTTTTTGACCTTCCATCACATGAACATACTCACCAGGACCAGGATTAATAACAGGTAGATCTTCAACTTTTTTGACATAATTACTCCAATATTTCATGGTAGAAGTTTCATAACCTGATGGGACAGTCCTTCTTTCAAGGACCATGTGTGAGTGGTGTTGTGCATGAAGATATTCGGTGATTGAGTCAGGAACGGTTTTGACTTCTTCTACCAGATTAGCTATTGAAAATGTTTCTTTAATGGTGTCATTAAGATTAGCTTCTGTATTGTTGCTATTCTCCTTGTTTGAACAAGAGTTACAGAATAATCCAGAGACAATTCCTGCAATTAATAATGTCGTGTTTTTCATTTTATTTATTTTTATGGATTGTTGATTTATGTAAGAATAAAAATTACAAATGTTACTGTTCGCATTCCAATGAGTTGCTGATAACGTTTGAGTATTTGCGAAGGCAGGGAATTCATTGTTCGTCAAGCCTGGTACAAATGCCTAATTGAAAATATGTTGATGAAGTTATGACCTAAAGCTGAAAATTGAACGTCGCACCCGAACCGCTGCTGATGCTTGACCATAACTGATGTTACATTGTCCAGCCCTGCTTTTGCAAATCCTATTGTTGTGCGTTCGTGGCTTTCCTTATGAAATATCGTAATCTTTTTTACTGCTCCTATATTTCTTTTAAAGTAAAGCCATAATTTTGTCAATAGCGTTGTTTCAATTTTTATGATTGCACTGTTATTTTTTATAAAGTGTTTTACTCCCTTCAAATACACCATTGGTTCGTGAAACTACTTGCCAATGATTATTGTGGCGAACCCACACATCTGTTAGATAGCCTTTTGACTCAAATTCTTGGTCGAAACCACTTCCTGTCCAACCATAATGGGAAGTCACGATAGCAACATCGCCATATACTTGAGCAATAAAATCAGATTGCTCTCAATGGGTAATCTTGATATGGTAAAATAAATTATTAAGCCATAAATCACGATAAGCCAGGACTTTTCCATCCCATCTTTGCAGTCTATATTCTGGTGCCATTAATTCAATAAGTAAGGTGCTGTCATGATGAAGCATTGCTTCCATCCATAACTTTGAGAGACGTATAAGTTCTGCTGCTGACGTTGAATCATCATAAAACACGGTAATTTCATTTTTTAATTCCGTGCCATTTGAAGCATTTACCTTTAGGTCAACCATGTGGCTGGCAATCTTTAATTGAAAATGGTCGTTTAATGGTATGTGTGCTTTTGCATTAAACGTAATAAAAATAAGTCCTACGATTAGTTTGTATTTCATGATGTTTATTTTTTGAGCAAAAAATATTTATTACTCTCGTTTATGTTGGAAATCGAATTGACATGACACACAACGTTTTGGGGCTTTGCGTTCGGGCGGGAAATCGAAGCACAAAAGCTGATATTATTACTAAAGTTCAATTGAAAAACTGCTGTTGAGCTTTGCACTTCAGCCCGCCTGAGGCAAAACCCTTGTTACCTGCTGGCTTTATTTAACAACTCGGTTGCAGCTAATTTTCCAAATTCATTAGCAGCCAATGGACTTGCTCCTGTAATCAGATTTCGGTCTTTATGACAAGTTTTATCTGCTTTTTTATTAATAATTTCAACACCTAATTCGGTTAATTTTTCACCAAATTTCCAAGGCATATGTCCAGGCATATAGCCAATCATTGGAGTTTGTTTGTCCACTGCATCTGGGAAGGCTGCTATTTTATATCCTTTATACAAAAAATCATTTTTGCTGGAATTCAAATTTGCTGCCAACAAAGCGGCTGGTCCGTGGCAAATAGCTAACATCATCAAATCTTTGTTTTCCGACCAATGAATAAGCTGG
>JANPJC010000010.1:0-14227 GCA_031425315.1 Chitinophagales bacterium | reverse complement strand
GACTTAAAGTCGGACAATAATATAAAATTTATATCTACTCAGATAAGATCTTGACATTCCGGACAGTTATTATGAGTTGCACAAGATGCATCGGTACCGGAATGGTTCCTTAATTTGACTATATTATAGATGGGATCTATTTTTGCTTTTACAGATCTGGAATAATAACCAACTATGAGGATACATGGGATAGCGCAATAATCAGCCTTCAATGTTCTTATACACTTGTAATATTGTGAAAGCCCCATATCAATTAATCTGAATCAAGGTATTCACGAGATAAAAACAATTTATGCTTAGTCCAGCACTTAAATGGTTAAAGGTTGTTTACAACAGGATAATCACCAGTATTGCTTTCCTGCCGGCCATTATGGCTTTATCATTTTTAGGATTGTCTATTCTGATGATAAATATTGATTTTTCTTCTTATGGTAAAAATCTAAAATCAAGTCTGCCCTGGCTTAGTTTAAAAGATGCAAGTACAGCCAGGAGTATTTGTTCTTCAATTGCCGGCGGAATCATTTCCCTTTCGGTTTTCAGTTTTAGCATGGTTATGATTTTACTTAGTCAGGCAGCTTCGCAAATGAGTAACCGCATTCTGGGAAAATTGATCAGTAACCGCTTTCAACAAATTGTTTTAGGATTTTACATAGGCACAATTGTATACGCCCTGTTTTTACTAAGCACTATCAGAGATATAGATTCGGGAGTTAATGTTCCGGCAATCAGTACATATTTATTAATTGCATTAACAGTTGTTGACATCTTCTTATTTATCTATTTCCTTCACTATGTCACTCAGTCCGTTAAGTTCGAAACAATTATCAACAGAATTTATATCGATACAAAAAAGGCACTAAAAAAATATTGCACGGAAACAGCAATAATGGGTGACTTACCCGAGATGAACAATGGCATTAAAATAAACGCTCCGGAATCGGGCATCTACCAGGGTTTTCAAAGGGATGGCTTGATTGACCTTTGTAAAAGAGAAGATGCGGTAGTTTATTTTCATTATCCCGTTGGCACTTATGTCATGAAAGACACGCCATTAGTAAATGTCATTTGCAAAAATGATTTATCTGACCAATTTGAAGAACAGCTTAATTTATTGACTCTTATTGGAAGAGGACAGGAAATTGAGACCACCTATTATTATGGTCTCAGGCAGCTGGTGGAAATCGCAATAAAAGCTTTGAGTCCGGGTATAAACGATCCGGGTACAGCAGCAATCAGTTTACAGGCGATAGGAGGCTTGATTGCATACCGGATGGATCATTCTCCTGCTATTTACTATGCCGATAAAGAAGAAACTGTCAGAATAGTGGCACGGGAAAAGACTTTTGATGATATTTTTGAAGAATACGTTTTACCCATTTGGGATTATGGAAAAGAAGATCGGCTGGTACAAAAAGAGATGCACCATGTTTTGTCGTTGCTAAACAAGATCGGGATAAAACCAGCGATAAACAGATTATTACAGCAAGTACATATAGCTACCAAGAATAATCAAACAAAAGTCTGAATGTAAGAGAAGTAAAGTTGTAGCGTAAAATCTATTTCTCTAATTTAATAGTGTATACAACCATCAACAGCGAATGAATTGACACTGCTAAAGTTTTTGACTATAATTTATGCCCTTACCCTATCGTCTTCTCCGGTGGTGGCAATTCTTTCAGATAAAGTAACTCTATAAGCATATTGGGGTCCGTTAATTCAAAATAACAGAATTCAAAAAAACCTTCCGTGTATCCGTTCTGAATCATTTTATGACCTTGTCCCGCTAATTCTTCTTTCGCTGCCTGCATACTCTCCATATCCGCATATGCAAAACAGGAATGATGATAACCTTCTCCTTTTGATTTTAAATGGTCGTCATAAACACTCTTGCCAGAGGCAGGGGATATCAACTCTAAATTTCCTCCGCCAATTTGTGCGAAGGCTGCTTTAAAAGAAAATGGTGAAGGCTCTCCATTGACAAAACAGTGTTCAGGTGTGATAGTCCAGACATTCCAAACTACGGAAAGAGACTTTGCCAATTTCTCAGCAGTTGATTCCAGCTCATTTACCAGAATACAGGTGTGATGTAGTGACGCTGAATTTGATACAGGCATTTGGGTAATTTTTTGAAGTGATTAATTATATGATCCTTACATATACTAAAGTCAACTGGATAGAACTTTATATCATCACTCTGCAGTTCATGTATCTTAAACTGAAGTGATTGATTTTGTTAAAATGCTACCAAATTAAAATTCAAAAGCAAAATCGCGGCTGCGAATCTCCATTACTGGTGACATCATCATTTAACATTATAGTCTGAAACAAACATTTTAAAGAATCAGCTAATAGCCAATTTATTTTGCAGCCGGCGCAGGTGAATTTGAGTTTGTCATATCTCTGAAAATTTTCCATTTTCCTTCTTCCTGTTTCCAGAGAACAATATACTTTTCTTCCCCAACCATTGCATCCTTTACATATATTGATGCCACTCCTTCTTCTGCCAATAACTCTTCTGAACCAAATACATCAATCGTTTTGAGCTCAACTCTTGTTACTCCCGATTTTAATATTCCTGAAAAAACAGTCTTTATACTTTCCTTTCCAACTGCTGCAGGTGCTCCGGTAAACATCAATTTTGCATCTGAAGTATACATATTCGATATCCCAACTGAATCACCTTTAGAAACCAATTCCATAAACACTCTATTGTTTTCTTCGATCGCTTTTTTGGCTTCTGAAAGATTAAAAGTGGGTTTACTGACTTCACTAGTCACCTCGGTTTTTTCAGTACTGTTACAACTGATAACAAATGTAGATGCCATCAGTGTAATGCACGTGAAGAATGTAGTTTTTGTCATGATTGGTTTATTCAAATGTTTTAAAATGATTTTAAGATATCTATGTTTTCACATGAATATAATCAAAAAGGATACTATTATCCCTGACCGATTGAATAATTTTATATGTAAGTCCCGCATTAATGGATGGCAAAACAGAAACAAACCCTCCAACCGGTTCAAAAATGATAATCAAAATCGGCAATCAAACATTTGCCGCAACACTTTACGACAACGCTACTGCTAACGCATTTAAATTGCAGTTACCCATTACTGTTAATATGACTGAACTGAATGGGAACGAGAAATTTTTTGATCTACCCGCCGGTTTGCCCACTAATGCATCTAATCCAGGCAGCATTCATTCAGGAGATTTAATGATGTATGGATCCAGCACATTGGTACTGTTTTATAAAACATTTTCCACTTCATACAGCTACACAAAAATTGGCCGCATCGACGATGTTAAAGGACTTGAAGCGGCTCTGGGCAAAGAAGATGTAAGGGTTAGTTTTGGACTGGAGTAGAAACTGCATTACTAAGATTGTTTTCTTTTCCATGACATATCAATATTCACTTGGAAAACGGCTGTAGTTCAAACTAATTTGTATCAATTTCTTCTATACGCCTAACTCACCGTAGCACTAGGCGTTCCTCCGGAACGCGATTACAATAAAACGATTCCAATTCTACCCACCAGATGTCCCTGCCGGGACATACAGCCAGAGAATTTCATTTATGCACACATAAATATGTTAGATCTGCTTCGACTCCAAATAGCATAGATTTAACGGCATATCATCCACTTGCAACTTAATACTTAAAACCTGTATTGGCTATTCCCTACTACCAACTCTGTATTGGCTGTTCCCTATTGCCTGCTGCCTATTGCCTGCTGCCTGTATCGGCTGTTTACTTCCCACTTCTCTCGCCTGAGGCGAGATCATACTTCGCACTTCATTAGAAATTTCTACTTTTAAGAAACTCCCTGCATGAAAGCAGCTTACTACGAATCGTTTAAAGGTCCTGTTACTATCACTCAACTGCCGGATCCTTCTCCCGCAGCCAATGAAGTGATCATCCAGGTCAAAGCCACCGGCCTGTGCCGCAGCGACTGGCATGGCTGGCAGGGTCATGATTCCGATATTCATCTCCCTCATGTACCCGGGCATGAACTCGCAGGTATCATCGCCGCAACAGGCAGTGAAATTAAAAACTGGGAAACCGGCGACCGCGTTACCGTTCCGTTTTGCATCGGCTGCGGTACCTGTGTACAATGTGCGCACGGGCAACAACAGATCTGTGACAGGTATTATCAACCTGGATTTACGGGATGGGGCTCATTTGCGGAATACGTCCGCATTCCTTATGCTGATGAAAACCTTGTACGCTTACCAGTTAACATGGATTTTGTTACAGCAGCAATTTTGGGTTGCCGTTTCATAACAGCCTGGCGGGGCATCATTGCCCAGGCTGCTGTAAAAGCTGGCGACTATATTGCGATATTTGGTTGCGGTGGCGTGGGACTCTCTGCAATCATGATCGCTGCTGCCGTTGGCGCAGTGCCTGTTGCCATTGATATATCAAATGATAAACTGGATTTTGCCAAAACGATTGGTGCCGCCTTTTCCATCAACGCAAAAGAAATCAATCAGGTACCCGAAGCCGTTATGGCACTCACTAAGGGCGGCGCGCATGTTTCAGTTGATGCCCTCGGTAGCCGGGAGACCTGTTACAATGCAATAAGAAGTTTGCGTAAACAGGGCAAACATATTCAGCTTGGGCTGATGGCCGGAGAAGAAGCAAACCCACCAATACCAATGAGCGAAATCATTGCAAAAGAATTGCAGGTCATTGGTAGTCATGGTATGCAGGCACATCAATACAATGTAATGATGGACTGGATCAGCTCCGGTAAAATGCATCCTGAAAAATTACTGGGAAAAATCATTTCACTGGACGAAAGTTGCGAAGCTTTGATGGAACTCAATAGTTTCAGGCAAACCGGTGTAACGGTAATTAAGCCAGTCTAGAATGTTGACTACCGGAGATAACCTGACAAAAAAGCCTGAGTATGAAATAATATTCTGACATCTTTCTCGTGTATTCGTTGTTGATAAATTCCACGATCTGAATTTTGGATTTAGTTCTTACGCTACCTTTTTAGATACTGTGAGGTCGATGAAACTAGCCGGATATCCGGTTGAAGTAGAATTGTTGAAACCTTGAAAAATAAGTGCCAAAATATCTTACTTTTTGCCGAAATACGCCCACCTGCTATTAGTCAAATATATTGAGTAATTTTACTCAGTATATTGAGTAAATTGTAATTTATGTTTGAACGTGCTGAAATTCAGCTACTTACAAAGAGAATGAATGAGCCCAAAAAGTTCATCCAGGTGGTTATGGGACCGCGGCAGATTGGGAAATCCACGCTGGTCGGCCAATTATTAGCAAGGCTGGGAACTCCTTATCATTTTGCCTCTGCTGATGCCGTTCCCAATGCTGGTGATATCTGGCTTGAACAGCAATGGGAAACAGCCCGTTTGCAAAAGAAAACAACCGGAGCCACAGATTTTATCCTTGCCGTAGATGAAATCCAAAAAATCGACAATTGGAGTGAACTCGTAAAGAAATTATGGGATGAAGACAACCGTACAAAAGAGGATATTAAAGTAATTCTGCTGGGGTCATCACGCTTGCTACTGCAGCAGGGATTAACCGAATCATTAACCGGACGATTTGAAACCACCCACCTGGGCCATTGGTCTTTCACTGAAATGGAACAGGCTTTTGGAATGACCGCTCAACAATATGTATGGTTTGGCGGATATCCCGGTTCAGCGGTTCTGATAAACGATGAAGACCGTTGGAAAAATTATGTAAATGATGCCTTAATTGAAACCAGTATATCAAAGGATATTCTTATGCTCACACGTGTCGATAAACCAGCGTTATTAAGAAAGCTTTTTGAATTGGGTTGTTTGTATTCAGGTCAGGTACTTTCTTATTCAAAAATCGTTGGGCAGTTACAGGATGCCGGCAATACCACAACATTATCTCACTACCTTCAGCTCCTCGATACAGCAGGACTGCTTGCAGGAATCGAAAAGTATACAGGAGAAACACTTCGGCAACGTTCTTCGAGTCCTAAATTTCAGGTACACAACACAGCATTACTTACTGCACAGCAAAATCAATCGCTGCCGGAAGTATTAGTAAAACCCGATGTCTGGGGACGATGGGTGGAAGCCGCCATTGGCGCACACCTTGTAAATCATCAATTGAAAGAAGGATTTACGCTGCATTATTGGCGGCACAGGAATGACGAAGTCGATTTCGTGCTGGTAAAAAAGGGGAAAGTCATTGGATTGGAAGTAAAAAGCGGCGTTACACAAAAAGCTCCAGGTATGGAAGCATTTAAAAAATTATACAACCCTGATAAAGTATTGCTTGTTGGCAATAGTGGTATACCATGGCAGGAATTTTTAAAGATAAATCCGTCTCAATTATTTTAATATTGAAATAACCACGGGTCATTATGAAATGATTTGAGTTCATTATCCGATCACATATCGTTATTATTTACTTAGTCCTTTAAGCAGCCCTGCTACAAGATGAAGAGCTTTTTCAACAGTCTCTTCATTTTGCACCGGAAGCTTTAACCATGTCCGGCCGGTCTTTTCATCTTTTTCTGTAATTGAACTTACAAGTTGTTTTATCGATTGCTGATCGTTTAATGTATTGATCAGCTGGGAGAAAAATGCCATACCCGTATTTACTAATGAATCTGAAGAAACCATATCGACTGGAGGTTCAACCTGATAAAGTGGTTCCTGCACAATCTCCTCTTCCACAATGTTAGTTTCAATCTCTTTTATATTTTCCTGATCATTATCAATTAATGCTATTTCCTGTTTTTCATCCTCATCAAAACTTACAATTGATTTGTCATCCGGAAGTTGTGTAATTGATTCCACCGACTGCATAAATTGTTTAAACTTATCGTCGCCGAGGAAAATACTGTCTTCTCCATTATCTAGAATCCCTGCCGCAACGGAACTTTTGAATTTCAATGTTGATAACATCCGATGCTCTATAGTATCCTGTGCAACAAGATTGATTATGGAGACATTTTTTTGCTGGCCCATTCTGTAAATACGGCCTATTCGCTGTTCAAGCACAGCCGGATTCCACGGAATATCTAAATTGATAAGGTAAGAAGCAGTTTGCAGATTAAGACCAACACCACCTGCATCTGTACTCAGAAAAATCCGGCATTCGGGATCATTGTTGAAGTTGGTAAAAAGTGCCTCCCGCTTTTTACTATGTATACCGCCGTGCAAATTTTCAAATTTTATTTTCCTTCGCTGCAATTCCACAGCAACCAATCTCGTCATTCTTTCCCATTGACTAAATACAACAATTTTCTCTTCCTTCATTTCAAGTAACTCGTCCAAAATGTTGAACAATTCATCGAGTTTAGTTTGAAAGTTTGTTTGCTGATCTAATATGTAAGTGCTGTCGCACACCATCCGCATCATATTGAGGCTGTTCATTAGTCTCTGCCTGTCCTGTTCGTTTAAAAAGCCGAAGCGTTTCCATTTAGTAACCATCGATGCCACGCCATTCGCCAATTCCGTATGCACATCGAGCTGTTGATTTGTCATCGGAACAAAAAGATTTTTATCCATTCGTTCCGGTAATTGTTTCAAAACTTCTTTTTTAGTTCGACGCAACAGAATGGCTTTCAACTGCTTTCCAATATTATTTAATCCGGTATAACCTGTAACTTTCCCGGTGTCTGGATCTTTTACCTGGTGTCCACTCAAAAATTGATACAGAGAGCCTAAAAGAAATGGATTGACATACTGCACAAGGGAATATAATTCTTCAATGTTATTTTCAAGCGGAGTTCCTGTTAGAATGAGTGCATAGGGTGAACGAAGTCTTTTGATATTTTGTGAAATTTTTGCTCTCCAGTTCTTTATACGTTGTGCCTCATCCAAAATGATAGCGTCTGGTCTCATCTGATTGATGTATTGCCAATCGTTTCCCGCCATATGGTAACTTACAATCAAAAAATAACTTTTATCATTTTCGTAAATTGATTTTCTAGCCAGCACATTTCCTTCAATCACAGTCACCGGACCATCACAAAATTTTTCGATTTCAGTTTTCCACTGATATTTCAATGATGTAGGGCAAACGATTACCACCTTTTGTGTGCCTATATGTTTATGTAAAAACTGAGCCCAAGCAATGGCCTGAACCGTTTTTCCCAGACCCATATCATCAGCCAAAATTGCACGGCCTGCTTTTGCAGCAAATAGAACACCTTCCTTCTGGTAGGGAAATAACTCAACTTTAATCAATTCTTTAAATAACTGACTATCTGCATTTTTTGTTACTGTTTCCCTTTTGATTGTATCTCTTTGTTCTACTATAAATGCAATTGCATCATCATAGCACCGGAATGTTTTACTGATCTTATGGGCTTCCTGCAACAGTACTTCCATCTTCATATGTGCAGAAGGCAACATAGTACCATCGGCATCAAAATATTTTCGGGCCCATTTTTTAAACGCTGTCTGCTGATCGGTACCTATGCGGAGTTTTATTTTCCTATCTCCCATGTAGGAAACATAAATAGAGGAATATGGCAGATCAGGTGTCTGCTCCAATAATCTCTTAATACTCTTTTTTCTTTGCAAACTATTTCGGACTGCTTCAATATGCTTGCATGTACCTAAGCCATTGGTTTTAAAATCGAGACAGGAGCAAAAATTTAGGCTGTTATCCCGGCTCCTGATAGCAACTTTATAAGTATTATTCGATTTTGTACTAAATACAGCGTAATCGCTGTAAACGGGTTGTTTACCGAGGTTTTTTATTTCAAATTTTTCTTTTTTTGCAATTTGAATCCTTAATAAGGTTTGCCATTCATTTTCTGATAACTTTTCCGGCTTTCGAGTATTTGACAATATTACCTCCCTCTCCGGTTTTATAGCTTGGGCTTTTTTCATATTTCTGATTATTGCCTTTTTTCTTTTAGCTACTGCCATATTATGTGATTGTTGTAAATCAAGAAAAAAATGAGAGTCCATGCCGAACTTTTAAATGTATGATATCCAGCGATTGGGTTTATACACTTAAAATTCACATCAATATTTTTTGACGAAATCAATATTACTATTGGTGCAAAAACGCGAGGAATTTACTATTGCAAAAAGATAAATAAAAACGGATACAGGTACTATATTTCACTCCCGATCTTTTGATACGTTATAATCTGTCAGTTGCTCAATAACATATTCAATATAGTAAGCTTTCTTGTACTCAAACCACTGCTGCCTGAGTTCCGGGTATTGGTTTAAAATAAATTTAAAATTCTGAAAAGGCTTTTTATATGAAATCGCATCTATCAATCGCTGACGAATTTTTTTATCACTCACTTCCATTACAAAATTTTCCATAATTCTAAATGATTCATGGCTTTCGAGACCTTCGAACCTGACATATTCATGATAGTTATTTTCAACTTTCTCAATAGTTTCTTCCCACGGTTCTTCATCAAATCCTCCCCATCCTTTCATTTCATCAGGATGACTTTCCAATTCACCAGTTGGAATATGATAAAAACAGATCATTCCTGAATCTAATTGATCTGCTATTTCTTTTATCATTTCTTCAGCAATAATTACAGCCATAAATTCTTTTACGTTTTCCAATAAATCGTATCAGCTTCGATTGACGAGACTAACACGCTGGAAAATTAAGCAATAAAATAATATGGAAATTTCCTCAACTAATTCACCCGCTGCATTTCATCTTCCGCACCACTACTTCTTCTGATAGTCTTTAGCGGCTTACCGAAACGATAAGTAAATGCAAGTGTGATCACCTTCGAATCGCGCCTGAATCTGAAATATTCATCAGCATACTGAAAGTCTGTATTACCTGCCATGATCTGGGTGTGGAGCATGTCTCTCACATTCAACTTTAATGTGCCTTTCTTTTTTAATACTGTCCGCGCAACACCAATATTTAACTGACCGGTAGGAAGCAGTGACTCCTGCAAATCATTGCGCGCAGGGCCGGTGAAAAAACCCGAGAGCTCAGCAGTATAATTTTTTCCAATTACAAATTGATTATTCGCGCTGATATTAAATTGCCATATGTCCGATTCAAAATCATTCCACACATAGCCTTTCAGTTTTTTATAATTCAAAAGCGCTTGTCCGCTGAGGGTCCACCAGCTGAATAATTTCAAATTCGTACTCACCGACAATCCTGCGATGTGAACCTTTCCCACATTACCCTGTGAGTAATATAAAATGCCGCTCGTGTCGGTGAGAAAAAGTTGCGAAAAATAATCCTTGATAATACTGTACGATAAAGTTGTCGTCAATGCATTTTTGAATTGATGACTCAATTCCAGATTCCAGCTGTACTGTGGTTTGAAAAATGGGTTACCCGTTTCGTAAGTGTATTTGTTGATTATAAAAACAAAAGGATTCAATCGTTGAAAGGCGGGACGGTCAATACGTCTTCCTGCAGTGATAGTGAAACTGTTTAAAGAATCTACTTCCCATGTAAGGTTACCGGAAGGAAAGAAGCCTCCGTACTGGCGCGAAAATGATGAATCTTTTCGTACAGGATTTCCTAATTGCTCAGCATCATAGTTGGTGTTCTCATAACGTATGCCAGCCTGTAATGAAAATTTATTCCATTTTGTATCGTAACTGGTATAGACTGCCTGGATATTTTCTGTATACAAAAACTCATTAGTCTTTCCATAATCCGGCAGCCAGCCTGATCCGTCGTTGTACATGTAAAGTGCTTTATTATCGGTTTTAATATGTGATACCTTTAATCCCGCTTCTAACTTCGCACCGTTATTTAATTGCTGAGAATAGTCGGTTTTTCCAGTTAATATTTTGAGAGTACCTGGAATCTCACCTGTTGAAGCATCATTGCGCCCACCTGAAGTAAGAAAAGAATTAACAAATGTCTGGTCATTTTGAATATTATAGTTCAATCCGTCCAGATCAATTGATAGCTCTTGTTTTGCAGAAAAGTTGTGCCGGAGATTTAGGGTAACGCCACCGTTTTTCATTTTATAATCCGCCGTACTAACAGTATTCAAACTGGAATCAATCTCGTTCTTATCGTCAAGCCAGTTGGCATATGCCTGATTGTTCGCTTCGCGTTCGCTCCAGGAACCCATCAAACTCACGCCCACTGTTGTTTTCTTACTTACAAAAAAATCGATGCCGCCACGTAGCGTATTGTTAAGAAAATGGCCCCGGAAAGCAGTGGACTGATCTAATTTTGCTATTGGTTTTCCCGCATTATCAAAGTAGGTACGTAATGCATATAGGTTATTATAATATTTATTGTAATTGACACTATAATTGAGATAGGCATTAATCTTTTCATCCCTGTAATTAATTGAAAAGCTGTTATTGGTTTTAGGATACCAGCCCTGGCCATAACTCACGTTCAAATTACCATTGAAGCCTCTTTGTTTATTTCTTTTTGTTTTGATATTGATGATACCCGCGTTACCGCTTGCATCATAGCGTGCAGGTGGATTGGTAATCAACTCTACCTGATCGACCTGCGAAGAACTCATACTATTCAGGAGGTTGGCCAGATCAGTTCCGGAGAGATAAGTAGGTTTTCCATCCACCATAATAAGCACATTTGGTTTAGCTTTCAAACTGATGTTTCCATTCTGGTCAATCGTTACACCCGGCATTTTTTCGAGCAGCTCCATCAGGCTGGTACCGGCATTACTTGGTGAGGCATCAGGGTTCACTATTACTTTTCCTTTTTCAAATTGCACAAAAGGTTTTGTGGTTCGCACTACCACCTCCTGAAGATTATCTCCCATTTGTTTCAAACGTACCCTTATCGGTTGCAAGGCATTTTCATCTATTGTAAATACAACTGTTGTATCATTAAAATGACCGATATAACTCACCTCACAATAGTACTGTCCCGCAGGAATCCCACTTAATACTGCCATTCCTCTGCTATCGGTCAGCTCAGTTTTTACTAGTGAATTATCTTTTGAAAGATATAAAGAGACAACTGCCGATTGTAGGGGCTGATCCTGCGTATTGGTTACCGTTACTTTTACGGAAGCCGTGTCGGATACAGATCTCGCGATGCTGATCTTCGTCAAAAAACTGAATAGAAAAACCGCAAAAGTTATCTTCTTCCAGAAATGCATGGTTCCAAATTAGTGCAGGTACATAATTGTAAGAAAATAATTAGGCTTAACGGTTAACGAAAGGGATGAAGGTGGTGTGGCAGGTCACCATAAAAAAATTCAATTCAGAAAATGAGCTGATAATTCCAATGAAGAATAAAATGATGCATTTACGGGTGTAATCAATTATTTAAACCGATAATAAAGTATTTGGCATTTTGAGGCTTATAAGAAAAGAATGAGTTAAATTCTTTAAAATGCTCAAAGTCCATCGCTTTCCGTTAATAGTGAGTATCATTTTCTTTCCCGCAAGGTGATATACGTCGACGCTTAATTTAATCTTCAACTTGCTGAATTTTGCTGGTTTTTAGTGGAAAACAGACGATATTCGCACCCTTTGAAGATCAATTTCTGATTATGAAGTGGTTAAACCTTTTTATTAAATATCGTTTTTGGCTGGGCATCGTTGCTCTGCTGGGTGCAATTGCAGTAAACATCACAAGTGGCTTCTGGCCAGCTTTTGCGCTATACCTTGTTGCCATCATTTTTATATTTACCCATTTTTTTATAGGCCCTTTACGATTAATTCAGGAATATCTTGAAAGCGGCGATTTTGAAGGTGCAGAAAAGATCCTGAACAATGTTTGGTTTCCGGGTCTATTATACAAACCTGTAAGGTCAGTATTCTATACCCTTAAGGGAAATCTTGCCATGATGAAACAGGATTATGATTCAGCCGAAAAACATATGAAGAAAAGCCTTTCGCTGGGTTCTTCAATGAAAGAGGCCGAAGGCTCCAACAAACTTCAGCTGGGCATGATGGCGCTTCAGAAAGGCGATATGAAACAAGGGGAGTCAATGATCCGCCAGGCGCTTAAAGCTGGCATTCCCGATAAAGAAAGTTCGGCGCTGGCATACCTCCAGATGTGCCAGATTATGATCCAGAAAAGAGAGTTTCGCGCTGCAAAAGATTACTTCCGCAGAGCCAAGGCCCAAAAACCTACGGCTCAACAGGTCGTTGACCAGATTAAACAAATTGAAAAGTACATCTCCCGCATGCCGGGATAAAGGAAAGACAAAGTCTTAAGTTTTTAGTCCTCAGTCAGTAGCATTTAGTCAAGTCGACGGACTGCTGACTTTTGACTCCTTGACTTATGACTACCAAAAAGCCCCGTGGAACTGGGGCTCTTTTATACCGGACAACGGTTAAGTATGTAATATGGGATGCCCGGAATATGTATTTGCTGATTCTATAAGTTTTCGCAGGTTAACACGGCTGTACATGGTGTAATGTAAATTGAAGATAACCTTACAGGAAATTTTGAGCAATACCACAAACAGGGTATGAAAGAAGTGCGAAGTGGGAGGTGGGAAGTGGAGAGTAAACAGCCAATACGAAACAAGTGCGAAATGCGAAGTATGAAGTATGAAGTGAACAGCCAATACAGAATGGCCGGCTGTTTCTCTGTGCTCTTTGTTCCTTTGTGGCTCTCTGTGGCCAAAATCTTAACTACATCGCAGGGTTCCACTTTCCAAAAAGCTCCTCCGTTCTCGTAAACCGAAATTCAAAAATTCTCTCCAGCTGTTTCCTGATAAACAATGAATTAGCCAACACTCCCAGCGGACCTAATGGATTTTTATAATGAATAAGATCAGTCATTTCCACACCACCTTCAATGGATTTAAAATGATGCTGATGATGCCATAAACTATAAGGACCAACGCGTTGCTCATCAACAAAATATTTAAGATGTTCGACATGTGTAATCTCCGTCATCCAATATAATGGAATACCTAAAACAGGTTTCACTTTGTAAGTAATTATCTGACCGGGATACATCTTTTCACCAAACAATTCATTTGTAAACTTCAGGTTGAGGTACTCCGGAGTCATCACAGCAAGATTAGCCGGACTTGAAAAAAATGACCATGCTTCTTCGATTGAAACCGGCAATTTTTGAATGCTTTTAAACGAATGAGCAGACATTATTTGATATTTGATTTTTTTATGGCTTTTAAGCCCCCAATAACAACCACAGCATATTTAAAAAGTTCGTTTAAGGCATGGCATTATTAAAAGAAAAACTACGCACCCGTTTCTTAGAGGAATATTCCAGGCTTAATGATCAGCAGAAAACAGCAGTTGATACCATTGAGGGCCCCGTGA
>JANPJC010000009.1:0-2331 GCA_031425315.1 Chitinophagales bacterium | reverse complement strand
AAGTAGAAAGAAGTATTTATCTGGTTCATCTTACTGATTGGGTTTCTGTTTTGCTTGCAGAGAAAAAACAAATTGATGCAACGGAAGTAAACATCATCAATCACTTGAAAGGTGAATTGTCGAAAATATAATGAGTGAAATTTTAAAATCATTGACTACGATCACGGAAGATCAGCAAAATCGCGCTGTTATTTTCCGTGATCTTGGTTTAATAGACTATAAGGAAGCGTGGGATTATCAGGAGAAGTTGTTTCAGGAAGTGATAGACAAAAAAGTAAACAACAGAAAACTTCCTGCAGAAGAACAGGAATCACCGAAACACTATCTGCTTTTTTGCGAACATCCTAATGTTTTCACACTGGGAAGAAGTGGTGACGAAGCAAATCTGGTTATCAAAGAAAATGATCTTCCATCCGTACAGGCAACATTTTACAAAAACAATCGCGGTGGAGATATAACTTATCATGGTCCGGGACAAATAGTAGGTTATCCGATTTTAGATCTTGATTTTTTCTTTACTGATATTCATAAATATTTACGTTTTTTAGAAGAAGCTGTTATTCTCACTCTGAAAGATTACGGAATTGAAGCCGGAAGGATTGCGGGATTGACAGGAGTATGGTTAGACCCTGAAGATAAAATTCGTGCAAGAAAGATCTGTGCTCTTGGTGTTCGATGTTCGAGATGGGTAACAATGCATGGGTTTGCATTCAATGTGAATACGGATTTGAATTATTTCAATTACATTATTCCTTGTGGGATTACTGATAAGCAGGTTACATCAATGGAAAAGGAATTGGGAAGAAAGATTGACATTGAAGAGGTAAAAATGAAGCTAAAGAATAATATTGGAAGGCTTTTCAATATGAAATTCTAATTCCGTGAACTTTTGTGAACTTAGTGCTCTCGTATGTTTGTTTTTACATGTTGATAGGTGATATTTCTATTAACAATTAGAAACCCAAAAATACCAAATCTTTGTAAATATAATCAAAATAAGAAAAGGGGTGAGAGAAGATGTGTGCCCAAACAACTCATGAAGTATGTTCTCACTAAGTGATTTCCTCACCTCTTTTTACTCTTAAGAGTCTGAACAGAATCTAAGGCGTTCATGAATATGAGACAGCTTGTATAATTCACGAGTCTAGACGGTAGAAGAGTAATTCTTATTTAAAAAAAAATCAAAGAAAAAATGAAAGAGGTAATCAGACAAAGTATTGGTATTGATTGTGCAATGGGTGAACATGTGGCAGGATTTTCTACAATGGAAGCTGACCGCACGCTGTCGCACGTATCGTCAATTACATTTAAAAACACAGAAAGTGCATTTAAAAAATTTGAGAAGTGGATAAAGAAGAATAATCCTGGACCAAATTTGGTAATTGTAATGGAAGCCACAGGAGTTTATCATGAAAAACTAGCTTGCTATTTAACAGAGCGAAATTATTTTGTAAGTGTCGTTTTGCCAAATAAAGCGAAATACTTTGCCAAAACATTGGATAGTAAAACCGTTACAGATAAAATATCTGCTCAAAGCCTTGCCACAATGGGCCTGGAGAAGAAATTGATCAAATGGGAAAAACCATCTGAATTGTTCAATCAATTACGACAGTTGACTAGGGAAAGAGATCAAGTGGTGCATGAACGATCGCAGATAAAATGTCAGCTACATGCGGAGTCCAGTGGAGCGTGGCCGAATTCTTCAAGCATTAAAAGAATGAATCAAAGAATCAAGTTGCTCACCAAACAAGTGGAGGAAATTGAATTGGAAGTGAACAGACTGGTTAAAAGCGATTCTGATTTGTCTACAAGAATAAATCGCATTTGCACAATTAAAGGAGTAGGCATCTTGACAGCAGTTACAGTTGTGGCAGAAACAAATGGATTTAAATCCATACGAAATAAAAAACAATTGGTCAGCTATGCCGGCTTAGATGTAAAGCACCACTCATCTGGAATCTCAGTCAATAAAAAATCAAGGATCTCCAAGCATGGAAATAAGCATTTAAGAAAATGCTTACACTTCCCAGCTTTAGCAGCAATCAGGTTTGAAAAAAGCCAAAAGGAATTATTTGTGAGGTTAGTAAGCAAGCATGGAATAAAAATGAAAGGGGCAGTGGCAGTACAGAGAAAAATATTGGTATTGATATACACACTGTGGAAAAACGAAACCGTCTTTGATCCAGAATATGAAATAAAAAAGTCCAGAAATGAGTTAGGGCAATCCCGAAAGACTGCCCTAAAGGAACTAGCTTAAAGCCGTTCTGAAGTATCAAAGATAATAAAAATATTAATGCTTAGATTTGGAAGTTAACACAGAATCTTAGTGTT
>JANPJC010000008.1:0-8186 GCA_031425315.1 Chitinophagales bacterium | reverse complement strand
TTTTTAGCCAATGTTTTTTTAGAAGCAGCTCTAACAAATGCACATCTTATTCTCGCCGGAGATGGTGTGCTAAAAACCAACCTTACTGAACTCGCTCAACATTCGTCCCGCGTTCACCTGTTACCTTTTCAAAATCAATCTTCTATGCCCGTTTTATACGAATGCTGCGATGTATTCGTTTTACCTTCGAAAGGTCCGGGAGAAACCTGGGGGCTGGCGATAAATGAAGCGATGGCATGCGCGAAACCTATCATCGCAAGTGATAAATGTGGCGGAGCAATAGATTTGATAACAAACGGCGAAAATGGCTATGTATTTCGATCAGATGATTGGGATGACCTTAAGTATAAAATAAAATTGCTGGCTGATAATCGCGACGATTTGAAAGAAATGGGAGCGTCATCAGCATCTGCAATCAGCCATTGGTCGTTTGAAAACATTTGTACTGCTGTAGAAAATACCCTGGTAAAACGATAAATCCAGTTAATAACAGAATGTTGTATTGAACCAAAACCTGCAATGAAAGGGCATACTTATTATAAACCATTAGACTCACTGAGAGCTATTGCATGCATTATCGTCATTTTATTTCACTCTGATACGACAGGCTTCCTTGTGAAAAATGATCTGTTCAATGTTTTTAAAGGAGGGTTCATCGGCGTGGACCTGTTTTTTGTGTTGTCTGGTTTTCTTATTACTAATATTCTAACCAACCAGTTTATTGCCACAGGAACGATTAACAGAACAGGATTTTATTTTAAAAGGGCGCTGAGGCTTTATCCACCAATTCTTGTTGCGGCAATACTATTTTTGTTCCCGCTTTATTTTTATGATAAAATAACAGCATTGTCTAACCTGATGATATTGCTGACATATACGGGGGATTGCGTGATGCTGGTTCAAAAAGTATTGCCATGGGTGCAGTACCCGCATATGTTTGGCCATTCCTGGTCCTTAGCTATTGAAGAGCAATTCTATCTTTTTTATCCATTACTATTTTTAGCTGTTTTTGGATTCATGGCTAAAAGGAAAAACTTAAATATCGTCTCGTCTTTTCCTGTTTTTAATATTCTTTTCATTGTATTGATTGTTGGCGCAACAATGCTTTTGCATGCATGGTTTTATAAATTTTTTCTCTGGCGTTTTTTCCAGATTATTTTTGGTGGATATATTGCGCTTATTTACAACGAAGCTTACCAGGCTGCATTTCCCGACAGTTCGTTTTCCGCGGTAGTGAAAAAAACTGTCAAAAACATTTTTGAGAACAGGTATGTATTTGTATTATCGTTGTTGACATTCGCTTATATGGTTTTTTTCTATTTTCCATTTGACTGGTACAGTTTTCACTATTATATTCTTACTGTCGTAAGCGCTGTTATGATATTAAATGCAACGAAGGATAATTTTCCTGGGTATATAAAATTTCTTTCTAATAAGGTACTGGTATATATCGGCAAAATTTCATACGGATTATACCTTTATCATTACCCGGTATTTTACTTGAAAAGAAACTTATCAATTGATACTTCCGGCAGCCTGGTACAAACCATTTTACTCGATCTGTTTTCTATTGTGATTATTCTCGTTATTGCAATAGTAAGTTATGAGTTGGTCGAAAAACCTATTTTGTCTTATAAGACCAGGCTTGAGCCTGTTAAAGTTGCTCTTTAATGCTGTTCATTCACGATTCACGATTCACGATTCACGATTGCCGGGCTGGAGCCTGTTAAAGTTGCCATTTAAAAAGACCGGTCAAATTTATTTTCAATATTTTTATCAGAAGTTTTCGAACTGATTAAAATACAAGTCTATCCAGATAAAATATCCATATCTTTTTTCTGTCATTTACTTCACTATTTTTTTAGCGAGCGTGGCAACAGATGCATATGCGACTTTAAGTTACATGCTGTTGGCAGTGATTGTAATAAGTATTTTGTATAAACTGGGTAAAGGAATTTTGCTGCCCGAATCGATTGCGCTGATGTATACGCTCACCTGCCTTGTGATGCCTTCATTGGGCTATTCCGTATACAACCAGAATAATTTTCTCGCCCGCATTTTCATTAAGTATATGCAGGTGCCAGACTCTACCTATTTTAGCCTGGCTTTACCTGCTATCAGTCTGTTCGTTTTTGCTGTTACACTTCCTATAAAAAATCAACATATTGCCGATTCTGGCCCTTTGCTGATGAAACATATGGAGCGCATTAAATCCATGCTTAAAATGGATATTAGATATGCGGTTTATATCATAGGTTTTGGTTTTTTGATGCTGGCCGTTTCACCTTTTCTGCCCGGTGAAATTCGTTTTTTTGCTGAGCTGTTTTATTTTGCATCATTCGCAGCTGTACTGTACGTATTTTATTCCGATAACCGGAAGCTGAAAATGATTGTGCTGCCAATATTTCTGATCAGTTTGGCGATCACCGCTCTTAATTCAAGAATGTTTACTGTTGTGGTTTACATGGGTATCACTATATATTCATTTTTCTTTATTGGTTCGCGGGCAAGCTTCTTGAAAAAACTTACACTGTTTACAACAGGCATTCTGTTGGTGTTAGTGCTGCAAAACGTAAAAAGTATTTACAGAACTTATACAGAGAAACGATCATATTCCGGGAATAAAGCCCAGCTGTTTGCTGAAATCACTTTGGAGCAGCTGGGCAGGGGCGATGCATTGATAGAAAAAAACACTTTCTTCCCGGTATTTGTAAGGTTTAACCAGGGCTGGAATATTTCAATGGTATTGAGGAGGATACCGGCTCAGCAGGAGTATGATAATGGCAAACAGTTACTGCGTGTAGCATTCGCATCTTTAGTACCTAGATTTTTATGGCCCGATAAGCCTGAAGCTGGTGGTAAATTTAATATGCTGCATTATGCAGGTTTAGTAATCATTGGTTGGTCAACAAATGTGGGACCGTTGGGGGAGGCGTATGGAAGTTTCGGCACCGCGGGAGGAGTCATTTACATATTTCTTTTGGGATTGTTTATCCGGTTTGTTTATAAACGCATGTTTATCTACTCCATAAAAAATCCTTTATTGCTGTTGTGGTTGCCAGTGTTATTTTATAAGGTCACTTATTCGTCCGAAACCGACACATTGCAGATTCTTAATTCACTTTTCAAAACCGGCTTTTTTATCTGGCTTTTATACAGGTTTATACCACTATGGTTTGGTAAAAAAACTCAACCCCAGGTGAGAAAACGGGTTCCTGCATTTCCATACAATGTACCTCAGTTGCCAGCATGATCCAGTTTAATTTTGCATGTACGATACAAATATGAATACCAGGAAAGTGATTTGGATCGCTCGCAAAAAAGCTCCTCTTTTTTTTAGTATCGAAAAGGTTTTTAATACGCTGCTACCTTTTTTTTCCAGGTACAAAATAGAAATTGCAGAAGCGGTTTCCCGAAGTGTGAGTCCCTCAGCAATGTGGCGAAATTTAAAGTTTTTCAAATCTCTGCGCTCAGATATTTATCATATCACAGGAGATGTTCACTATGCAGCACTTGTTTTACCCGGGAAGAAAACGGTGCTCACCATTCATGATTCAGTTTTCCTTACCACGCAAAAAGGTGTAAAAAAAATCATACTCAAACTATTCTGGCTCACATTGCCGGTGAAAAGGGTGGCGTGGATCACTACCATTTCTGAGCAGTCAAAAAAAGAAATCCTGGACCATTCCTCATGCTCTCCCGATAAAATCGTGGTGATCCCCGATCCGATAGATCCTTCATACAGGTATGTCCATAAATCATGGCCTGAATATGATGCCCCTGTGTTTTTACTCTTGGGTACCAAATCCAATAAAAATATCGGACGAATCGCACAGGCATTGAAAGGGATAGACTGCAGGGTAAACATTATTGGAAGGTTATCGATCACGCAAGTGGAATTGCTTAAACAATTAAACATCAATTATACCAACCAATTTGATCTGGATGACAAATCTTTGCATGAACAATACCTGTCAGCTGATGTATTAATTTTCCCTTCACTGTATGAAGGTTTTGGTTTACCGGTTATTGAGGCACAGGCTGTAGGCCGACCTGTTATCACCAGTAATATAGAACCTATGTTATCAGTAGCAGGTGATGGTGCCTGTTTGGTAGATCCATTAGATGTCAGCTCCATTCGCAGTGGAATTGATAAAGTCATGAACTCGCCTGATTACCGGAGAGACCTTATTGAAAAAGGCCTTGAAAATGTAAAAAGGTTCCAACCCTCTGCAATCGCAGAAGCCTATTCGGCCGTATATGACAGAATCGGGTAATTAATACTGGCGGAAATAAAAGCAGGTTTCTTTAAAAGCCTATCTGTTTACCGATTCAGTTAAGTACTTTCACAAATTCATATTTATACCTTAAACAAAAGATATGTTTGAAGGCTTCCTGCGAACAATACCAAATTTCAGAGGAAAAAAGAGAATGGCCCGTTTCCTGTATAAAAGTACCATCGAATCCAAAAAGGAATGCAGCATTTTAGGAAAGTTTGGATGTGTGTACAATCTTCCCAACATCAAAGAAAACGTTGCCTTTGACATCTTTATCCATGGTATTTATGAACCTGCAACAAATGAATTTCTGGTAAATAAGGTCCCACAGAACGCTAATTTTCTTGACCTGGGAATGAATATAGGAGCGGTGTCTATTCCATTGGCTAAAAGACGGAAAGACCTTAAAGTAATTGGTGTGGAAGCCTCACCATGGGTATATAAATACCTTGTGAAAAATATAGAAGCGAATCAATTAATTGATCGGGTTAAAACCTACAACTTTGCACTTTACCATGAAGAAAAGCAAATTCCCTTTAATAGTCCTTCGGATTATTTTGGTCAGGGATCGTTATTTGTAGAAAACCGAAGTGATTCAATTCTGGTCGATGCGCGACGCCTCGACAACCTGTTACAGGCAGAGCAAATTAATGATATAGGATTTATCAAAATTGATATTGAAGGATTTGAATATTTTGCATTTCTTGGCGCAGAAAAATTACTTACCGGTTCAAATGCTCCTGATATTCTGTTTGAATTTGCTGATTTTGCGGAAAAGAACTCCGGACTGGCGCCAGGTTCGGCACAAAAACTGCTGATGGATTGGGGTTATCGTCTTTTTATGCTTAAAAAAAATGAACTGGTACCTCTTACTGAAAGACTTACTGCAGGATTTCATATGCTATATGCTACAAAAAAATAGCCGACAGGAAAGCAATAACTGAAATATGAGGAATTGGTAAAGAAAAAAGTAATCGTTTTCTGTGATTGGTTTGCCCCTGCATTTAAAGCTGGCGGACCAGTACGTTCTGCTGTAAATTTTGTAGAGAACTTAAAATCATTTCTTGACATTTATGTTTTCACAGGAGATCGTGACCTTGGTGACGTACATTCATTAAACAATATTAAAACTGATACCTGGGTTCAAAACGAAGGATTCAAAATCTTTTATGCAACGCCGTCTAACAGGAGCATTCGATTTATAAAGTCGGAGATAAATAATTTAATGCCTGATTTCATATACCTCAACAGTATGTTTTCATTGCATTTTACAATCTTCCCTTTACTCTTAAAAAAAATGACATCAATAAATGCCCAGGTGATTCTTTCTCCAAGAGGTATGTTGAGAAGCAGTGCCCTGGCCCATAAGCATTTAAAGAAAAAGATATTTTTAAGACTACTGAAATCGGTCGGGATAGAAAAACGGGTGACCTTTCACGCAACAGATGAAACAGAAGTTGATGATATCAACAGTAATTTCCCTTTGCGAAAAGGTGTTATAAAGATTAACAACCTTCCGGGATTCCAAAAACAATTTGTTGCACCCGTACCAAAGTTAAAAGATCAACTCAGGTTGATTTTCGTCGGACGTATTCATCCTATAAAAAATCTTGATTTTCTTTTGCTTTGTTTGAGTAAGGTAACTGCCAATATTGAAGTAACTGTTGTTGCTGCCAATGATGACAGACAATATTGGGAGCAATGTAAATCGATCATTGAATCTCTTCCTGAAAATGTAGCGGTAACACTTTTCGAAAACATGGAGCACGATCAGCTGGCAAAAGTGCTGGAAGAACAACATGTTTTTATACTACCTACAAAAGGCGAAAATTTTGGTCATGCCATTTTCGAAGCCCTTGCCACCGGCCGGCCTGTAATCATAAGCGATCAAACACCCTGGCGGGGACTTCAAGCGCTATCAGTTGGGTATGATCTTCCTTTGGATAATCAAATTTCTTTTATTGCTGCCATTAATAGTTTTGCAGCAATGGATTGGGCGACATTAAATACCTGGAGTATGAATGCATGGCATTTTGCAGAACGACAGACAAACAGAGACATAATTATTAATCAATATAAAAATCTATTTTCACAACCATAGGAAGGTGGAAAAAACACGATTAGATATATACGACAACTCATGGTACAAACCGGGCGGTAATATT
This sequence comes from Chitinophagales bacterium, assembly GCA_031425315.1. Classification (GTDB taxonomy): domain Bacteria; phylum Bacteroidota; class Bacteroidia; order Chitinophagales; family Chitinophagaceae; genus Pollutibacter. Next base: position 1,744 of record JANPJC010000008.1, on the reverse strand, counting down.
ATCAGCCGTACGCTTTGGTATTATTTTAATGCATGGTTTATAAAATCTTATCTGATTCCTGTTTCCTCTTTCAGAATTTTCCTGCTCCGGTTATTTGGGGCAAAAATTGGTAAGGGTGTTGTCATCAAACCTGGTGTAAACATTAAATATCCATGGCATCTGCAGATAGGTGATTATACATGGATTGGAGAAGGGGTTTGGATTGATAATCTTACAACAGTAATAATCGGAAATAATGTTTGTCTTTCACAGGGAGCAATGCTGTTAACCGGTAATCACGATTATAAAAAACAAAACTTTGATCTTTTAATAGGATCAATAACATTGGAAGATGGTGTGTGGATCGGCGCTAAAAGCCTGGTGTGCCCGGGCGTAACATGCTTTTCTCATGCTGTACTTTCGGCACAATCTGTGATATCAAAAGATATGGATGCATATACAATTTATGCCGGCAACCCCGCTACTCCTGTAAGGCAAAGAGTTATTCAATAAACCGGGTATTAACTTTTATTTATCGCACAATAGTTAAACGCCGCAATGCCGGCGGGATCAAACGATCTGGTACACTTATGAAAAATATAATAACATTGCTTCTTATTGGATTTTACTTAACGGGAAATGCCCAGGAAGCAGAAGAATTCACGGGCCCTTTTCCCAGCTGGGCAAATGTAAAAACACGTTTCGGTGCTAAAGGCGACGGCCGGAAAGACGATACAAAAGCGCTTCAAACTGCAATTGATAGTCTTACCTGTAGTGCCGTATTGTTTAATTATAAAGAACGGGCATATACTGTAATCTACCTTCCTAAAGGCACTTACAAAATTTCTTCCACACTTAATCTTCGCGGAAAAATAGGGATACAGATAATAGGTGAAGATCCGGCAAATACACGCATTTTATGGGCGGGTGCAGAAAATGATACTATGTTGCTGGCTAATGGTTCCGCATACTTCAAAATCAGCCGGTTAACATGGGATGCCAATAACATAAAAGGAATTGAATGTATAGGGTTACACTGGAAGGACAAATGGAATATCCCCACCACTAAAGAAAAACCCGGTACAAGAAGTTTTGCAAGCTTATATAATGAGTTTTCCGATCTTATTTTTACCGGAAAACCAGCCATTGGAATAAGCGGTGGTACAACAAGGGGCGGACCTTCACCTGGTACCGCAAGCAATGACTCTGAAATCACCATTCGTCGATGCACATTTATTCAATGCACAATTGCCGGTGTAAAAATTTCAGGTTTTAATGCACTTGAGTATTGGATATGGTATTCAAAGTTTATACAATGCACAACAGGTGTCGATTGCACGTCGGGAAATTATCATTTGTATTATTCTTTTTTTCAGCAGTCGAAGATCGCTGATATCAGTAATAATCATGGCTATTATACTTCTGTCAGATATTGTTATTCTGAAGGATCAAAAGCATTTTCAATTGATGCCGGTGCCAGCAGTAATCCATTTAAAAGAACATTCCAGGGAAATATCATAAAAGACTTTGAAAAAATTCCGATTCAGTATACACATGTTGGAAGAATTACATTGCTGGATAATGAAATCAGTAATTCAACTGATCCCATGAATAAAATTATGGTGACTCAAAAGAGTTGGGCACCTGCCACCTACCAGATGCTGTCCATCGGAAACAAATATGGTAACAGTAGGGCTCCGCTTCGAATCGTTAATGCGAAACAAAAAATTTATGCTATTAAAGATGGGGAACTGGTAAAGCCATC
>JANPJC010000007.1:0-23885 GCA_031425315.1 Chitinophagales bacterium | reverse complement strand
TAACAAACTATATAAAATTTTCAAATTACATGCTCTGTAGGCTGTATTATGCTTAAGATCAATACTCACTGTATTGGCTGTTAACCTACAACTGTAAAACCTACAACTTACAACCATTGTCGGCTTTTCCTATTGCCTACTTGTTGTATAGCACCACATCGCTTACGATTTCCTAGTGCTCGTCCTCTAGCAGGAGATCGCTAACGGTTCCCCGGCTAGCCGGGCGCTAGTGGTGGCAAAATAGCACCACATCGCTTACAGTTCTTTGACATAAAGGAAGCATTATTTTTTACCAATCGGTAGGCATTTCGAATGGGAACATTTGATAAATTATGTCATCTCTTTCTATCGTCAATATATGTGTTGAGATGTTTAATCGGGCTGTTATATAAGAATACTGCAGGATCGGATCGATAGAAAATTTTGTATTTAATACATCTATCAAACAATCACTTCGAAGAAAAAAGATGAATAATATTACTCCGCCTTCCAGCTGGATTTTTTCTGCCGGGAAGGTTGATGGTGATAATTTTAGTGATGGCAATTCAGAGTCTAAAAAGACTTGATTAGGCGTTTTTCCTTTCAGGCAGGTGTAGCGATGGTGATGATTATGAAAAGCTTTAAAGACTTCTGCTTCTTCCACTATTTGCTCAAAGTTTTCAAAGATCTGGGAACGGATAAATTTTTTATCAAAGGTGTCATTAAACCGCTCTATTACTCCATTGCGCCATGGCTCTCCCTTGGGTATAAAAACCGGGACTACACCTTGAGAAAGGACAAATCGTAAGAATCGGTTGAGGCTGCGGGCATGCAAATTAGATCCACGGAAACACAGCGCATTGTCCATCTGGATGCAATCTGGCATGCCAAACTCCTTCCAGAATTTTACAATTCCGTTGAGGGCATCCTCTCCTGAGGAGCTGCGGCTCGGATACACTCCAGCAATATGAGTCGGCACGTCAATGATATTAAAACTATAAAAACGGCCATCATTTCTTATATACCTGGGGCCTACAAAATCAATTTGCTGAATACTAAAATAGTGTTCGGGATAGGCTTTTGTTTTTTTAAACTTCTTAGCCTCCTGTATCAAATTATTGCGCTTCAAAACCCTGTTGATTGTCCAGGTGGAAGGAACCGGCTGATCTAATGCCTGAAACGCATACTGTATACTCAAAGCACCCTGCTGGGAATATTTATTCTGTTGCAACTGCTTGCGAATAAAGAGTATTTGTTCTTCAACAATTGGAGAAGTTTTTCCAGTTGACTTGTGTGGTTTTCTTGAAAGCTCCATATACCATGAACCCGTAGGATTTTGTTTATAACGCTTAAGCCATTTACAAACCCACACTTTAGTTCTACCCATTTGTAATGCCACTGCAGATGCGGACAATCCTGAAAGACATTTTTTAATTGCTTCCTGTCGAAGTTTGATTTCTTGATTTTGCATTCCCAAAAATCAAACCTCGTATGTCAAAGATCTTTAACCTGTTAACGATGTTATGCTACAGACGGCCACTAGCATTATAAGCGATGTTCTGCTATTTTGCCTGTTAACGATGTCCTGCTATTTGTCAGGTAGGCAGTAGAAACAGCCAATACAACAGTATTGCCAAACGATCAATAGATATTCTGAAGTTTGGACACAGAGAGTCAGAGAGGTACAGAGAGGACAAAGTAACAGCCTATCAGTTGTAGAGAAACAGAGCCTAAAATCTACACCATATACTGTACTGGCTGTTTCTATTGCCTATTGCCCACTGCCTATTGCCTACTACCTCTTTGAGCCCTGAGTAATAGCATCCCGAAGTTTATTCATCGTTTTTTTATAGAAACAAATCTGTATAGAGTTGTGCTCCCGGAACAACTGAATATTTGCCAAGATCTGTAATGCCTGCCTCAGCTAATACATCTTCATCAATAAAAAAGTTGCCAGTACAGGTAGCAGCATTCTTTTCTAATATCAACAACGCGGCGTCAGAAAGAATTTCTGGTATGCGGCTCATTTTCATCAAAATTTCACCACCAAGTAAGTTTTGAACAGCAGCTGTTGCAATTGTTGTTTTGGGCCAAAGAGTATTAGCCGCCACTTTATACTTTTTTAATTCTTCTGATAAGCCATAAGCGATCATGCTCATGTTGTATTTGCTCATGGTATAAGCAGTATGATTGCCAAACCATTTCGCATCCATATTGATAGGTGGAGAAAGGTTGAGAATATGTGGATTCGTCCCTTTTTTCAGATAAGGAATACAAGCTCTGCAAACAAAAAAAGTTCCTCTTACATTGATATCGAACATCAGATCAAATCGCTTGGGCTCTGTGGCTTCGGTATTAGTCAAATTAATAGCAGAGGCATTATTGATGAGTATATCAATTCCTCCGAATAGTGCTGCGGCCTGATCTACTGCTGACTGCACCTGATCTTCAAAACGGATATCGCATGCTACAGGCAAAGCCTTCGCGCCCAAATCTTCAATCTCTTTGGCGACTGAAAAAATAGTTCCGCCCAGTTTAGGATTTTCCACTGTGGATTTTGCTGCAACCACAATATTTGCACCTTCTTTTGCCAGTGCCATTGCTATCGCACGACCTATACCTCTGCTTGCACCAGTAATGAATGCAGTTCTTCCTTTAAATTTCATATGGAGAATCTTTTAAAATTGAATCTTTTATACGCACTGAAAGATCAATTTAGGTAAAATAATGCGGAGGGAAAAGTAAACCAGTCGGGAATTGATTAAAAGCAGAATCGGGCTTCCTGAAATCACCTATCGCTTTGTCTTCTGATCACAATGGTGCCATTTTTTCCATTGTCGGAATCAATGGTGACCTCAAATCTTTTATCATTATCGAAAAAGACCAGCAGCGCAGTATTCGGCGGAATGGTTCCAACATTTTCTGCGAACATGATAATTTCATTGTCTTTATCAGGCGTCAACTTTATTGCCACACGCAAAGGACTGGCAGTTAACCGTTGTTTGGTTACCACCGGTTGTTTATTGAGAAATACACTGATCGTGTCATCATCCACAGTGCCGTTATCATAGAATATAAGGTAAAGCGAATCGGAACTTACAGTGAATCTTTTTTGAACTTCAATTTTACGGTTGAGAAATACAGTTGAATCAATGGATTGATTTGATTTTGAAACCGGTTTTGTAACCGGCATTTCCATTGTTTTTTCAAGATTGAAAATACCTGGCAGACAGGAAAAGTTCGTTTCGTAGTACCTGCCATTGGAAAATGATTTAGAGCCATTGTTTTGCCAGCTGCCTTCAATGGTCCATTTATTACCTGAAGTGCTGAGTATGCCATTATATAGCTTAATACAAAGTCTGAGCTGTGGAGAACTGATGGTTTCCTCCATCACTGCCCGGTCAGCAAATGATACTGTTACGCCAATCTTTTTTCCGTCAACAGAAATCAGCGAGTATGTGCCGTCGGGTGCAATACATTTTAACATGCCGGTGATCGCTTCTCCCGTTTGCTGGATTTCGGCGGACACAATGAATGACCATGGTTTACCATCCTGTTTCAACAAACCGGTCCATCGTCCACTAATATCTTCCTGCTGCGCTGCAACAATCAGCGGACAAAAAACAAGCACTAAAATTCTGAGTAACTGCAGCATTTTAAATACGTGGTGAAAACTAAATGTAGGTTGAAAATCCTGCAATATAAAACCGGCGATCAAATTGTATGAAATAATAGATCAATAGAAAAAGAGGTTCACCAATTTATCGCATATTTAATATCATTCCGGATTACAAAAACAGCAAGGTTGATTGATGGTACTAACTATCCTGGAAAATCAGAAGAAGACATTCTTATGATGCTGTTTGTGATATGATACATTTCAAATGTTTTAAAGTTTTGAGGGGCATCAAGGCCTACTCCAAACATAATCATATCTTTTCTGTGGATGCGAACTGGTTTGTCGGTATGAAATTTCTGTAAACCCTGATCCCACCACAGTTCATTGCAATGTAAAGTGTCGCCCTGTACATTAAACACCGTCACGCTATCTTTCAAAAAAACTTTATTCTGGGTTTCAAAATATCGCGCAAACATGGCGTCAAGCTGACTTTCAACTTTAAGTGAATCATCGAAAAAATCAACATGAAGGGTTTTTGGAAATTCAATCCGGGGTAAAGTATCCTGGTAACGGTACATCACAGGAGCTGTAAGTTTCCCTTTCATTTTTCCTCCCTGGCTAAGATAGCTTTCAACTTTTGTAGCTTCATCCACGCCAACTTTTTTATCAAATAAAGCCTGCGTTTTGTTTACATCATTTACACATCCATAAAAAAAGCAGCCACTGAGAGCTGCCAATAATATCGTTCTGAACAACGCCATATTTTTTATTGAACCATTACTGATACGCACGTTTGGTAAACCATATGTCACTAAGATTAAGTCCTATACAAACACGGAATAAGTTTTCTCTGAGTGCATTGGATTTACTACCCCTTGCGCCAATTTCAAAACCGAGGTTGATAGTGGTGTACTGATTGGTATAATAACTTCTTCTTACCGGAAGACCGGCCCCAAATGTAAACAGGTATTGATTGAAGCTTTCTTTAAGATCTATATAATCGGCACCATATGAAAATCCTATTCTGTACATTACTCTTGACCAGTATTTTTTATCGGTGATGTCGGGAATTATTTGTCCCCCCACTCTAACCGTCCAACTATCCCTTAACCGATCGGGCATTTCAAAATAACGATAACTGTTCCATTTAGTAGTACTGTATTCAGCACCAAATTGCCATTTTTCCTCTTTTTCAACTAAAAATCCACCGCCATAAGAACCTGGGTATATGATGGTGCCTTCAACACCGGCCTCACGGTAAATACTATCGATCACTATAGATCCATTTACACCCGCTTCGTATGTTTCTCTTGTTATATCCCTTGTTGCTTTAAGCTTATTGTTCAGGCTTCCTGTTAGTCCTAATCTCAGATAAGTTGACTTGCCTATATTGATGGTATACTGTAGTCCGGCATTAACGAAAAGGCCTCCAAAGCGGGTGGTATCTGATGAGTTGGTTTTTTTATACGGAACGGTATCGTTAATGAAATTTACTTTGGTACTGTACTGTCTGTTTCCAAACAGGTAACCGACATTAACTCCAAAGCTGATGGATTTATTACCAAAGCCTGTGCCCAGAAATGCCTGGTAAGAGCCGCCATTGCCTTCATAATTATAAAAGACACTATCAACTCCAGGTAACCTGGTTCTGGTGCCGAGGTTATAGCCTATTCGGGTAAGTTGTCGTATCCCTCCTGTCATTCCCCAGTTGCCTTTACGACTTAACCGTAAGCCTAACTGGAGATATGTAGGAATCAGGTACGCAGATTTAAATTTTTCAGGAGGATCAATAGTTCGAAGGGTTCGCGTTGAATAGTTCACACCAACATCCAGGGTGGTTACCTTTAAAGAGGCTAATGAGGCCGGATTAACAAAGTTTACAGATTGGTAATCCCGGTATGGAATTGAAAGTCCACCCATACTCCTGTTGACTATGTTTTGGGAGGGCAAAACATCACCTAACCCATATCTTGAATAGGGAGAATTCTCCTGCGCCTGAACGGGAAAGGTTGATATGTAAAAAAAACAGATGACAAAAAGCGTTAATTTACAGATAGTTATTAGTCTCACTGATCGCATACAAGCCTTTATATAGAAATTCCGAGTCTGCAAATATCTTGTTTTTAAGGTGACGGGCAAAAAAGGCTCCATCACCCCCGGTTAATACCACGTTAAAGTTCCCGTATTTTTCGAGGTAAGCATCGATTGTTCCATCAATTTCTTTAGTCATTCCGATAATAACCCCGCTTAAAATATTGGTTCGGGTGTCGTAACCAACCAAAGGGAAATTCCAGTCTTTTTTTACCAGGGGTAATAATGCAGTATAATCCTTAAGTGATCTGAATCGCATTTCGAGTCCCGGAGATATTCCTCCACCCAGAAACTGATGGTATTGATTGATAAAATTGTAAGTAATGGCTGTCCCCAGGCCGATTACGAGGTTATTCATTTTGGGAAAGAAATGTACTGCGGCAGCAGCAAGGGCGAGCCTGTCGGCACCCATACTTTCTGGTTTACCAACGGGTACCGTAAAGGCAAGCTGGGTAAGATGGGATAGTTTGTGAAAAGCCGTATGTTCTTCCAAAAGTTTTTCCACGGCAGGATCATGGTGAATAACTGATGAAAGGATTGATTTTTTCGGTTTATATTGTTCGACCAACGATTTGATCAGGTCGACGCCATCATTCTCCAGCACCTCAATCTGATGTAGCTGATCATCATGAAAAACTGCATATTTAAGACGGGTATTGCCGAAATCAAGGCAAAGGGTTGTATTCAATCTTATTGATTTTCGACTGCAAAAATGCAGTGCTAAATGATCTGCGGCAATTATTTTTCTTCACCAAAGTCAAATTCAAATCCTCCCAGATTTCTAAAGTGGCCATTAAGTTTCACCTTTTCCTTTAAAGTTTCCATTTGAGCCACTACCGGTATCACTTTTTGCAGGTGTCTGCGCAGGTATTCCTGCCTTTGTATTTCTTTCATCAACCCCAGCAATTCATATTCCTGATCAAGCGACAATCCTGCATGGTGTGCCACGTCATAAGAAGTTAGCTCTTCATCGTTTTTAGGAAAAGGTTTTGATACATTCAGCAGCTTGTGTAACTGCCGGATGGCTTCAACTACTTTCTTCATCAGTTTAGCATTACCGTTGATTTCATTTACAGGATAGTTTACAATTGCGCCACTATATAATTTGTCCGGCACCTCATTGATCGTTTCAAGAATTCTAAACACATCCAGTCCTTTTGTATGGATATCCATCTCCCCATTGTCGTATTTTTTTACGATCTCGCTTACCTCGACCAATGTGCCCATTTCTTCCATTTTATTATTGAGCACTGCGGGTATGCCGAAAGGTTTCCCATTAGCGGCATGTTCTGTAATCAATTGTTTATACCGCGGTTCGAAAATGTGAAGGTTTAGTTGTTCGCCGGGGAAAACTACAATGGCCAAAGGAAATATCGGAATAAAATTGGTCATGTATGTAATGTTAGCTTTTTTTCGGAAAATTTCAATACAGTTGATGACAGAAAAACGGGAAGCACAGTTTTACTATCTTCATTATCACCAAGCTGATTTTATGCCAAAGCTTTCTATTATAATTATTACTTTAAACGAGGAGAAAAATTTAGGAAGATGTTTAAGCAGTGTTAAAAATGTTGCTGATACATTGCTCATCGTAGATTCGGGTTCTACGGATCAAACTTTGGTTATTGCAAAAGAATTTGGAGCGAAAATAATATCTCAGCCTTTTTTAGGATATATCGAACAGAAAAATTTTGCATTGGAAGCCGGTGAAGATGGTTACCTGTTATGCCTGGATGGAGATGAGTCGCTTAGTCCAGAACTCGCAGCTGTTATTTTGGAAGAAAAACAAAATGGATTTTCGGCTGATCTCTACGATATGAACCGAAGGAATTGGTTTATTGACAGATGGATTATGCACGGAACCTGGTATCCGGATACTAAATTGAGGCTTATTAAAAAAGGTGCTGCAAACTGGGGGGGAATCAATCCACACGATAAACTTATCCCTATAAATGATCAAAAAATTAAACATCTTAAGGGCGACATTCTTCATCATAGTTTTTTAACGATGGATGATTACCTGAATCAGTTAAACAGGTTCAGCACAATTTCTGCAAAAGCCATGTATGAAAAAGGCCGCAGGGCAAGCTGGTTCAACCTTATCATCAATCCCTTTTTTGCATTTGTAAAAAGTTATTTTATTTCGGGTGGATTGCGTGATGGATTTACAGGATATATCATTGCAAAACAAACGGCAAATCTTACTTTTTTAAAGTATGCGAAATTGATGCAGCAGCAGCGCACCATTTCGGTTATTCCGTGAATGAGTGACGTGAGAGGAGCACACCAAAAATATTTTTACTAAGGCACTATGCATGAAGAAATATTAGAAAAGGCTTTGGCAGGTGATACAAAAAGTATCGCACGATGTATCTCGTTAATAGAAAATGAGGTGAAGGGCTTCAGGGATATCTTATTGGCGTTACCAGCCAGTTTACATCATAAAACGATTGGTATCACAGGTCCACCGGGAGCGGGCAAAAGCACGCTGGTAGATGGTTTGATCAGAGAGCTGGTGAAAGAAAAAATGAAAGTCGCCGTATTGTGCGTTGATCCTTCTTCTCCTTTTAATTTTGGCGCATTGCTGGGCGATAGAGTGAGAATGAGCGAATGGTATAATCATCCCGATGTATTTATCCGATCTCTTGCCACGCGGGGGTCTTTGGGTGGCCTTAATCCTTCGATACTTGAAATCACATTACTGCTGCATGCGTGTCCCTTTGATTATATCATTATAGAAACTGTTGGAGTGGGACAAAGTGAAGTGGAGATTGCAGGGCTGGCAGATGTTACCGTTGTTGTAATGGTTCCTGAAGGAGGTGATGAAGTGCAAACCATGAAAGCAGGATTGATGGAAGTTGCCGATGTATTTGTTGTTAATAAAAGCGACAGACCCGGAGCAGATATGTTTGTAAAAAATTTGTTGCTGATGCTTGGACCAGCATTCCGGGAAGATAAAAGCGGGATTCCTGTTATCAAAACTTCAGCTGCTCAGCAAAAGGGTACTGATGTATTGTTGGAGAAGATCAAAATTCTTTTGTCGATAACCAATAGCAATAAACAGAAACAGTATCAGTTGCTGGCAGAACGTGCATGGCACCTCATCATGAAAAAAAGGATGAAAGACATTTCGAAAGAATTTTTATTGGAACAGATCCGGATACACCAAACTGGTTCAGTATTTTCCCTGTACGCATTTGTGGAGAATTTTTCCATTGAACGAAATATAAGTTGAAACATTTTCAAAGCTGATAATAGGCAGCCCGGGGACGAACCTGAGTAAATTTCTTATGTAAGTATTGAAGCAAATTTATCGAGAAAATACTGGTGACGTTAGTAAGCACGCATCCGGCGCGAACACTATTTACTATCAATTAAGAAACCGGGAGTGTAGAAGCCGTAAGAGTGGAATCCGGATTGCTTCAATTCTTTGATTGTTTCAAGTGACTCTATCTGAGGTCATGCTTCTACTACCGGGTGTCCGGGTTAACAGTTAACTTCAGTTTTACTACTTATCTTGCATCTCATTTTAATTTATGCAAACAGATTTCCTCGTCATAGGGTCAGGTATTGCCGGCCTCACATTTGCGCTGAAAGTAGCGCAGGATTGTCCCGATAAAAAGATAACTGTCATTACAAAAACGATATCTGATGAAACCAATACCAAATATGCGCAGGGCGGAATAGCTGCAGTTTGGGATGATGATCAGGATAATTTCGAAAAGCATATTGAAGACACCCTGATAGCCGGAGATGGTCTTTGCAATCCGGAGATTGTTGAAATCGTCGTTAAAGAGGGACCGGAGCGGGTACGTGAAATAATTGAATGGGGAGCCAGATTTGATAAAGATCCGGACGGAGATTATTCCCTTGGAAAAGAAGGAGGGCATAGTGAATTCAGAATTCTGCATTATAAAGATGTTACCGGGTCAGAAGTGGAACGTGCATTATTAGAAACAGTAAAACGTAAGCCCAATATCGAAGTGTTGAATCATTGCTTCGTAGTTGACCTCCTTACGCAGCATCATCTTGGCTATCTTATCATGAAATCCACTCCTGATATTGAATGTTATGGTGTATATGCGTTAAACCTGCGTTCGATGCAGATGGAGAAAATCCTTGCAAAGATGACGCTGTTGGCCACAGGTGGTAATGGCCAGATTTACCGTACCACTACAAATCCGTCGATAGCAACAGGAGATGGGGTAGCTATGGTATACAGGGCAAAGGGAAGAATTGAAAACATGGAGTTCATTCAGTTTCACCCCACTGCTTTGTATGAGCCTAACGTAAAGGGATACTCTTTTTTAATTACTGAAGCAGTTCGTGGCGATGGAGGAATTTTGCGGAATCTTAAAGGAGAGGCTTTCATGGAGCGTTACGATGAGCGGAAAGATCTGGCTCCGAGAGATATAGTGGCAAGAGCTATTGACAGTGAAATGAAGATTAATGGTACAGAGCACGTGTGGCTGGATTGTACGCATATGGATGCTGAAAAATTCATTCATCATTTTCCTAACATCTACGAAAAATGTAAATCGATGGGTATTGATGTTATGAAACAGATGATACCCGTTGCCCCGGCTGCACATTATAGCTGCGGGGGAATTAAGACAGATGAAATGGGGCGTACATCAATCAGGAATCTATATGCTGCCGGTGAATGTGCCTCCACAGGTTTACACGGGGCCAATCGTTTGGCCAGTAATTCATTGCTTGAAGCAATGGTATTTGCCCATCGCTGTTACCTCGATGCAGTTGCAACCATTGACAACTTAAAAATCAATGAGTCCATTCCTGATTGGAACGCAGCCGGAACTGCGGCACCAAAGGAAATGATTTTGATCACTCAAAGTTTAAAGGAACTACAGTTACTGATGACTGATTATGTGGGCATTGTTCGAACTGAAACACGTTTGGAGAGAGCCAGCAGGCGATTGGATTTATTGCATGAAGAAACGGAATCTTTGTACCAGAAAACAGTTGTATCAACGCAACTTTGCGAGGTGAGAAATATGATTACTGTTTCTTACCTGGTCGTTAAAGGGGCTCAATTCAGACAAGAAAGCCGTGGACTGCATTTTAATACTGATTTTCCGGAAAAATCGGCTTTGGTGCAGAACATTGTTTTATAGTAGGTAGATGTAGACGGTAGAGAACAGCGAATACAAGTGAGCAGTGAGAAGTGAGGAGTAAGCAGTGAGCAGGGAACAGCCAATACACAGACAGTAGACGGTAGACAGTAGGCAGCAGTGAACAGCCAATGAAAGTAGGTAGACAGTAGACAGTAGACGGTAGGGAACAGCCAATACAAGTGAGCAGTAAGCAGTGGGCAGAGTCGATACAGGTGAAAACGACTGTTACTTCGTACTTCAAACTTCATACTTCTCACTTTCAAAATTCACTCATTGACATATTCACTTATTGACTTATCGTAAAGGCTGTTCATTCACGATTTACGATTGACGATTCACGATTTACGATTCACGATTTACGATTGACGATTTACGATTGAAAAGCAACTGAAAAAATAATTATGTATCATATCGTTTACGGTTTTTTATACCTGGTTTCTTTACTACCACGCTTTATTTTATATGGATTTGGAGATGGTATCAGCTGGTTGATTTATCATGTAATTGGCTATCGGAAAAAAGTTGTACTTGATAATCTTCGGATAGCATTTCCTGAAAAATCCGAAAAAGAAAGAATAAAAATTGCGAAACAGTTTTATAAAAATTTTGTCGAGTCGTTTATTGAAACAATCATGCTGCTCAGCATGAAGGATAAGAACCTGGCAAAAATGTTTGTCGGAGAAGTATCTGTTATCAATAAAATGGCTGAAAAAGGAAATAATATTCAGTTACACGCTATTCATCAATTTAATTGGGAAGTGTTGAATTTAAATGTTGCAAAGAATTTAAAGAATATAACTTTCCTTGGTGTTTATATGCCTATTTCCAACGCTGCTCTTGACAGAATATTCAGGGACCTCCGTACGAGGACAGGAACAAAATTGATTCCGGCAACCGATTTTAAAAGTAATTTTCTGACATTAAATTATAATCCATATCTGTTGGGATTAGCTGCTGATCAAAGTCCGGCCACACCGAACAACGCTTATTGGGTAAATTTTTTCGGAAGACCTACAGCTTTTGTAACTGGCCCGGAAAAAGCTGCCCGGTTACGCAGTACAGGTGTTGTATTTGTAAACTTTTATAAAGTGAGAAGGGGTGTTTATACCCTCGATACCCATTACGTTACAGATAATGCCGCCGAACTACCTGTCGGTGAATTGACAATCAAATATGTGAAGTTTATAGAGGAGTCGATCCGTAAACGACCTGATAATTATTTGTGGAGCCATAGAAGATGGAAACACGCTTATCAGCCGGAGTATGCTGACAATGTACTCGAACCGCTGAATATAAGTCAATAGTCGGAAGTCGATAGTCTTTAGTCATTTATCAACTTTTCAATCATATTTTAAAACGATAAAGCAGTTATTTAATTCTTTATTAGCTAAATCAGTTCAATGCTTTTGACTCTTTTTCAATTACAATACTCTTTTCTTTCTTAATGGCATCAAACCCCCCCACCAGATTTCTCACATTGTGAAATCCCTGGCGTTTAAGGAGCGAAACAGCTATAACACTTCTGTAACCGCTTCCACAATTCACATAGATATTATCTGATTCATTCAGAATTGCCATAGCACCCGGGTCTTTCAATGTTTCGAGCGGAATATTCATTGCATCTTTTACATGGCCCTCCGCAAATTCAACTTCTTTCCGAACATCGAGTACAAGCAGGTTCTTATCGAATGGAATATCCATGGCTAATTCATCTGCTTCTATATTAATGATGAGATCGATTGGAAAATTTGCTTTTCTCCAGGCTTCCATTCCGCCATTAAGATAACCTTCAACTCTGTCGAGTCCTACTCTTGCCAACCTGATGATACTTTCTTTTTCTTTACCCGGCTCAGTGACCAGCAATATTGAATGATCGAATGGTAGCAGGCTTCCTGCCCATTCCGCATAGCGTCCGTTTAAGCCAATAAAAACAGCTTCAGGAATATATCCATCCACAAATTCTTCGGCATTCCTTGTGTCCAGTACAATTCTTTTTGCCTCTTCGTTCATTTTACGATCAAAATCTACTGCCGATAAGGGATTTAAACTTTTGGCGAGCAGTTTCTCCAATGAATCATAACCTTCTTTATTAATTCTGGCATTAATAAAAAAATAGTCGGGTGGCGCTTCCAGACCTTCGGTCACGGCATTGATAAACGCCTTCTTATTCTCCGCCAACAAGGCATAATTCGAAATTTTTTGGGCACCAATTGTTGTCTCCGTTTCGGGGCCAATACTTTTTCCGCAGGCACTGCCCGGTCCATGTGCCGGATATACAATCACATCATCGGGTAAAGTCTTGATTTTGGTATTGAGCGAATCATATAACATGCCGGCAAGATCCTCGATTGCCAAATCCCCACTGCTCAAATCAGGCCGACCCACATCGCCCACAAATAATGTATCTCCCGTAAATACCGCATGTGGCTTGCCGCCTGCATCTTTTAATAAATAACAGGTTGACTCCAATGTATGGCCGGGTGTGTGCAGTACTTCAATGGTACAGTCGCCCACTGAAAAGACCTCTCCGTCTTTTGCTATAGTAACCGGGAAAGAAGTTGTGGTCAAAGGACCAAATATTATCGGAGCGCCGGTTCGTTCCTGTAAATCTAAATGACCGCTCACAAAATCAGCATGGAAATGAGTTTCGAATATATATTTAATAGTGGTATTGCGTTTTGACGCAAGCTCTACATAAGTAGTTGTATCACGCAAAGGGTCTATTAAAACGGATTCACCATTGCTTTCAATATAATATGCCGCCTCACTCAGGCATGATGTGTATAGTTGTTGTATAAACATTCCGCAAAGTTAGTATAAAAAAGAAGTCCTGTTTTTCAACAGGACCCAGTTGGTTTATAGGACAAATGCAATGCTGATTATTTAAGCAGATCATCTACGATTCTGTTGATCTGGTCCAATCTTTCATTATTTACATGGTAGTAAATGAATTTACCATCACGTGTTGTTTTCACTATGCCTACCCGTCTTAATATCGCCAAATGCTGAGATGCTACCGACTGCTCAAGTCTTAATTGAACATAAAGATCAGTAACAGTCATTTTTTTGTTTTCGTCTAACAGTTTAATCATCTGTTGACGCAATTTGTGATTCACTGCTCTTAATACAAGAGAAGCCTTTTTTACATTCAGATAGTCAATTTTTACAGGACTTCGTTGTTGGTTCGAAGGATCAGAATCCGTATTCACCATGTTGCCAATGCTTCCGTTCATGCCAAGAGTATTAATAGAATAGTTAAATGAATACTTAAAATAAGGTCGGTTTTTTAAGAAATGCAAATATATTTTACCCAGTTAAGATACAAAAACATATTAGTTTTTTCGGTTATTGAAATGACCGAAGCGGTTATTTACCACCTTTGCCGGCTGTTGTATAAAAATCTTTCACATATAATGGTTCGCTATATGCCAGGTTAGCGAAATCACCATTTAGAAATTTTTTTTCGGTTATAACAGCTTGCTCCCCGCTTCCGGCAGGATTTAAGGTTAAAAAAGATGTGTTTGGATGATGGATAAACGATTTGCATTTTTCGGCTCCGCTTCCAAAAAAAAGTGTTAAATAATTTTCAAATGTGTCTTTGAAACTTCCCTCCGTCAAAATGTGAGGGAAAGGGGGCGTTAATTCCAGGCCATTTTTATCAAATAGAGCCGTAAAAATTTCATTTCGCCTGGCATCAATAACCGGGTAAAACCTTTCAGCATTTATCTGCAAAACCGATGCCACCATCCACTCGGTAGTAGAGATATTTATGAGCGGTATTCCGGTCGCAAAGCATATTCCTTTCCCCGCCGACAGGCCCACCCGTAATCCGGTATATGAACCTGGTCCCAGGATTACAGATACTGCAGAAAGATCCTGAACTTTTAAGGAGAAATTGTGAAGTAGTTTGATAATAGAGGGGTGCAAAAAACTGGCATGTTCTTTCTGCAGGATGCTTTTAAATTCACCAATAACCTCCTCATTTTTTGAAATGGCTACATAAGCTTCTTCGAGCGCAGTATTGATATGTAAAAAATAGTTCATGCGGGTGTTTGAAGAATTTTTAGCATTTCTGTAGCAGGTGAATATCGCGGATCGGAGGCGCTCAGTCTCATCAAAAGAGAATAAATATTCTGTGCACCAATTTTTTCCGCCCATTCAAATGGTCCATAAGGATAATTAGTACCAAGTTTCATGGCAATATCAATCTCCTCCTTAGAACTCACATTTTGCTGAACGGCCATACAAGCCTCATTAACTATCATGGCAATCACTCTGGCGGTAATCATCCCAGCCTGATCAGCAACCCTGTTAAATGGCCATTGTATCGATTCCAGTAAATGTTCGGCAGGCGAAATATCTTCGAAGGGCGAACTGATTTCCAGTAGCGGGTAGCGAAGAAAACCAGGCCATGCATTGATCCGTACAACACACCCAGTCATATTTGATGCATCAAAACTTTCATTCATCGCATGGATAAAAACCGGAATATGTTGGAAGTCTGCGGGTAAGGGAAAGAAGTCAAGTGTATGATCAGTTAAAATAAACAATGCAGCAGCATCATTATGAGCGGGGAGTTCCTCCTTGTTTTGGATTGTAATGACCTTGAAACAATCGGGGATTGATCTGTAAAGAAAGTCATTGAGCCTTGATTCGTCAGCTGCTACAAGTAGCTTTTGCATCGCCATTTTGCAAAAATAGGTTGGATGATTGCAAAAAAAGTGCAATTTTAAACTCCATTAATATAAACATTCAAATGTCTAAATCGATAGTAGAAACGTCAGCCGCTCCTGCTCCCATTGGGCCTTACAGCCAGGCTGTTATTGCCGGGAATCTGTTGTTTGTTTCCGGCCAGGTTGCCATCAATCCTGCAACCGGCAATGTTGAGGCAACGGATATTTCAGGAGAAACACACCAGGTAATGAAAAATCTGGAAGCCATTCTCATTCAGGCGGGCTTAAACTTCGATCATGTGGTAAAAACAACGATTTTCCTGACTGATATGGCATTTTTTGGAGAGGTTAATGAAGTGTACGCAAGTTACCTGACTGGAAAATACCCTGCGAGGGAAACAGTTGCAGTAAAAGGACTTCCAAAAAATGTTAATGTTGAAATCAGTATGATAGCGGTGGGTTAATGCATGGTTTTACATTATCTTTTGAGTGTAAAAGAAGTGTGATTACAATTCAATGTCGTTGAAATAAGGAACGGATCGGATCAAGACTTACTGCTTTTGCAGAATGGTCTCCCAAGGAAACATCCGCCACATAGTCATAGGGCACTTTTGAAGTAGGAAGTGGGAGGTGGGAAGTAACAGCCGTCCTCTAAGGAAATATCCGTCTCATAGTCTACATAGAAATTCTTTTGTATTTATCTCTATGTCTATGTGGTTCAAAAAAGCACCGCTATGAAGGTTGATTATTCTTAATTCAACGACAATGGATTACAATTATTGATTTGATGCTTTACGTCGAAATACCGCAGGGGAGATGTCTAATGGCCTGATAAATTTTTTGTGATGCGAAGCATTTATTAGTTTGAAATATTAGTCAAATTTGTCACGGCGCTTTCATTTTATTACGGAGCTAATTGTATTCATAAAATCAACGATCATGTATTGCAAAAAAGCAGCAGGCCTGTTTCTAATTCTTTTTGTTTTGCCGGTTTGGTTAATGTCGCAACAAACAGGTTGGATAATCAAAGCAGAAAAAGTAAACCCGGTTGGATATTATGGTATAACCGTAGCCAATGGAATGATTGGGATTGTTTCTGCCCCGGAGCCATTTAAAGTAAAAGATGTAGTACTGGCCGGAGCTTATGATAATTATGGACGGGGAAGGGTGAGCAATTTTTTACGCAGCTTTAACCTCCTGAATATGTACCTGGATATAGATGGCAAAAGAATGGATGCCGCAAACGCAGGGAAGCTTACACAGGAATTGGATATGAAAAACGCTTCCTTCACCACCAGTTTCAACTACGGTGATAAAGCGGTTGTTACTTACACTTACTATGCTCTCCGCCATTTGCCTTTTACAGTATTGATGGACGTTAGTATAACTGCTAAAAAAGATATCAGTATCGGCGCGTCAAGTGTAATGGAAGCACCGGATGCACTTCGTGATGTACAGAATTATTACAATGAAATTGATAGACCACATGTGGTAGTGAGCCTGCTCACTTCTGCGGCGAAAAGTCCCACAGGCAAGCTTACACTTTGCGCCTCCAACACTTTCCTGTTTCCTGAGCATCACGGCAAAGAGCCCAGAGTGATTCATGAAATGTGGGATAACAATATGCATCTGATGAAGTTTGCCCGGACGCTGAAAGCCGGCGAGACTTATCGCTTTTCAATTGCTGGCTCTTCCATTACATCTGAACATCATGATGATCCTTTGAATGAAGCGGAGCGATTAACCTTGTATGCAAAACTGGAAGGTCGTGAACGGTTACTTGATTTTCATCATAAAGCATGGGCTGATTTGTGGCAGTCTGATATCGAAATTGAAGGAGATCCCGAAAGTCAGCAGGATGTGCGGAGCATGTTGTACCATCTGTATTCGTTCACCCGTTCCGGTACCTCATTGTCGCCCTCACCGATGGGCCTTAGTGGTTTAGGATATAACGGACATGTTTTTTGGGATACTGAATTGTGGATGTATCCGGCCTTGCTGGTACTTCGTCCCGAGCTTGCTGAAAGTATGATGGAGTATCGCTTTAAAAGACTGGACGCTGCAAAACGAAATGCCTTTTCCAAAGGATATAAAGGAGCAATGTTTCCATGGGAGAGTGCTGAAACCGGAGTGGAGGAAACGCCGGTTTGGGCATTGAGCGGTCCTTTTGAACATCATATAACTGCCTGTGTCGGCTTTGCCGCATGGAATTACTATTGTGTCACGCAAAACAAAGACTGGCTGCGGGAAAGAGGCTGGCCAATTTTATCGGCAACTGCAGATTTCTGGGCGAGCCGTGTTGAAAGAAACGGGCCCGGTAAATATGATATCAAAAATGTTGTTGCAGCAGACGAATGGGCTGAAAACGTTGACAATAATGCCTTTACAAATGCAGCGGCTAAAGCGAACCTAAGGGCTGCGGCTGATGCAGCAAAGATTCTCGGTTTCACCGCAAATCCTGAATGGCTGAAGGTTGCAGATAATATTCCGGTATTACAATTTGCCGACGGGGTGACAAAGGAACACCTCACTTATAAAGGTGAAGGGATCAAACAGGCAGATGTCAATTTATTATCTTATCCTCTGAAAGAAATTACAGATTCGGTCCGGATCAGAAAAGACCTTGAATATTATTCTGTCCGGATTCCGAATGAGGGAACGCCGGCTATGACGCAGGCAGTGTTCACTACTCTTTATGCCCGCTTAGGCGACGGCGAAAAAGCTTATCAGTGGTTCAGGGAATCATATATTCCTAATCTGAATCCGCCATTCAGGGTGATTGCTGAAACGAAAGGAGGGACAAATCCTTATTTCGCTACCGGCGCCGGTGGCATTTTACAAAGCGTGGTGATGGGTTTCGGGGGATTGGATATTACTCCAAATGGTATTCAACAGGTGAAGTCAAGGTTGCCGGTCAAATGGAAGAAACTTACCATAAAAGGATATGGTCCCGACCGTAAAACCCTGGTCATTCAGAATTGAATGTAAAGCACAAAATCAGTCATTGATTAAAATGCGGGTCTCTGATAAAGCAGCAAATCTTTAAACAGGGTTGTCTTTTCAATCCGGTATTAACATTTCATTGATCTTTTTCAATTCTTTTAATATCTTTAGCGCCGAAGCCTGAATAAGTTGAAATATTTAATAACGATATCGCTTTTGCTCGTTCACCTGTTTAATATGGGTGGATATTTACTGGTTTTCGACCAGTTTGAGCAATCGTCTGATAGCAGGCAGGAAACAAAAATCGAACAACAGGCGTATTCGGATAGTGAATTGGTGGAAGTAAAACTCGCCGTGCGTTTACCATACCAGGTAAGTACCAAGGGTTTTGAAGAATATGCCGGTGAAATTGAGATGAATGGTTTGCACTACAACTATGTAAAACGTAAAGTGCAGAATGATACATTGGTTCTTTTGTGTTTACCGAATGAAGTAAAGACCGAAGTGTTAAATGCCCGCGAAACTTTCTTTTCATTAGTGAATGATTTGAACCAGGCGCCGGAAGGTAAAAATGTACCTGCTCCGGTAAAACAATTTAAGCTTTTGACACTTGACTTATTTTATGTTACTACAACTCAGTTGGATTTAGTCAACCTGGAGGAAAACACCAAAACCTCTTCTTCTAAAAATGAAGGAACACTTTCAACTTACATTGAAGGTTCTGTAAAGCCACCAGAAATTCTCGGCTAACATTTTCACTTTCATCAATTCCTTTTCTTTTTACTGAATTTATTTCTCTATGACCAGAATACTGGCGTGCGTGTTTGCATGTGTTCTCATTTTATCCTGTAATAATAGCGGCAATTACAAAATTTTCACACAGAATCCGATACTCTTTACTAAAACAGTAAAGCGGTTGAATGATATCGTGTTAGAAAATAATTTTCCTCCGATGATTGCCACGAGGAACTATGCTTATGCTTCTATTGCTGCATACGAATGCATTGCCGCTGAGGATACTGGATTTTTAAGCCTCAGTGGTCAGATCAAACATCTTCCGGAAATGCCCCGTTTTTCTTCGAAAGATGGCATTGATTATCAATTTGCAGCAGTACTTGCTTTTACCAAAGTAGGCAATGCTGTTACATTTCCTGAAGGTAGTATGATGGAATATTACGATGAAATGATTCGATTGGCTGATAGTGCAGGAATGCCAGAAAAAGTATTGGACAAAACCAAACAATTTGCTGATACAATTTCGAGAGCAGTACTGGATTGGAGCAGGGGGGATAACTATGCATCAACACGTGGCGCTTCCAGGTACAATGTAACTGATGAAGATGGCCGCTGGGTGCCAACTCCCCCCATGTATGCTTCAGGCATGGAACCTCATTGGATGGAGATTCGTCCGATCATTATGGATTCTGCGTCACAGTTTAAACCTAACAGACCACCTGCATATAATCTTGCTGATAAAAACGGTATTTATTATAAATCGTTGATGGAAGTGAAAAATATCGGGGATAGTTTAAGTGAAGAAGAAAAACATATCGCTGATTTCTGGGACGACAATCCCTTTAAAATGAATGTTACCGGGCACGTAATGTTTGCGACCAAGAAATTTTCTCCCGCAGGGCACTGGATGAATATTGTCGGCATTGCTTCTTCAAAAGCAAATGCTGATTTCGACACCACCGTTGCAGCCTACGCTAAAACAGCCATCGCACTTTTCGACGCGTTCATCAGTTGCTGGGATGAAAAATACAGGAGCAATTATATACGTCCTGAAACAGTAATTAATGCAAATTTCGATCAGGAATGGCGACCATATATTCAAACACCTCCTTTCCCAAGTTATACCAGTGGGCACTCTACAATTTCAGCTGCAGCAGCTGAGGTGATGAGTGAATATTTTGGTGATAACATGACATTCATAGACACTTCATTATTAGAATTTGGAATCAATAATCGTGTGATAAAAACATTTCGTGAGGCAGCACAGGAAGCCGGATTATCCAGACTTTATGGAGGCATTCATTATCGCTTTGACCTTGAGGCCGGAAATGAAGCGGGCAAAAAGATAGGCATTCTCATCAACTCAAAACTGAGAATGAAAAGGGAAGACGTATTAAAACCAAAGAACTAATTGTTTATCTGAAAAAAATTACTATCAACTAAACTGAAATTTATGCTTCTGCTTAAGAGAAAATATAAATCACTAATAATAGCTTTTATAGTGGTTTTTTCTATGCAACAAAGTCATTCCCAAACTGATTTTGACGCGATTATGATGAATAAAAATCAGTTTTGCAATGGATTAATGTATGGATATTCTTCATGGGATAATTACTGGGAAGGCACATTAAAACGGAACAATCTAAATCTGGGAACGGTTAGCTCGCAGTCATTAATGTATATGGCTAACTACGGAATAAAAGATAATCTCAACGTGATGGTCATGGCCCCCTATGTATGGACAAAAGCTACAGCCGGAACACTTGGTGGAGCAAAAGGGGTACAGGATATTTCACTGTTTGTAAAATGGAGACCTGTATTAAAAAAGTTTGGCGATCATAAGATTTCACTTTTCGTTTTGGGTGGCGTGGGAACACCTCTTACTGATTATGTTGTCGATTATCAACCGCTATCAATAGGCCTTGGCTCTACTAATGCAACTGGAAGGGTGATGGTCGACTATCAGTGGAAGAAATGGACAGCTACAGCTTCAGCTGCTTATATCAGAAGAAGCAATGTTACTTTAGACAGGCCATCTTATTATGACACGGAATTACGCCTGACGGATGAAGTTAAAATGCCAGATGCTGCTCAGTATCAGCTGAGGATGGGATACCGTGGTAGATACCTTTATGCTGAGGCTCTGCTTACACAATGGAATACATTGGGAGGCTTCGATATCACCCGAAATAACATGCCGTTTCCCAGTAACAAAATGAATGCTACCATGATTGGCGCCAGCTTTAAATATACATTGCCTGCGCACGTCAATTTATCATTTCTGGCAGGAACCAATTATACCATTGCCGGAAGAAATATGGGACAATCTCTTGGCTTCAATGGTGGCGTCTTTTATGCTTTCTATTTTAAAAAGAAAAAATAATCATCGTCAACAATTAACATAATAAATAAATTATGAAAAAGAAATACTTGCAAAAAATAGCACTGGCGGTGGTGGCAATATTGATTGTCATGGCCTGTTCAAAAGATTTGCAGTTTCGTACTGCTGATCTGCCGGCATTAAAACCATCAAAGACTGATGCTAATGCAGGTGATTGGAAACCCGTATTGCTGACATCAGCATCAGAATTTCCATTGGCAGCTCCCGGAGCTACCACTACTCCTGACTATATTGCGCAAATCAATGAAATAAAGGCCTGGCAGCAAAATAGTACTGCCGCTGAAAAACAGTCGGTAAAATATTGGAGCGCCGGAGGTATTTTAAGATGGAATGAAATTTTGCGCGGACTGGTTGCAAAATATAATCTGCCACCGTATCAAAATCCTGATGGCACATATCCCTTTCCATCTGCTAGTAACCCCTTGGCCTACCCGCTTTTCCCATTTGCCAATCCTCCATATGCCGCCCGTGCGTATGCTTATGTAAGTGCAGCGCAGTATGATGCCCTGGTTGCTGCTTATCATTACAAACGATTGTATAACAGGCCTGCTCCATATGTAGTGGATCAAACAATAACACCGATGGTAAATCCTACTGACTTGCCATCATATCCATCGGAAGATGCTGTAGTAGCTGGTGCAGCTGCTGAAATGTTGAAATTGTTATTTCCTGGCGAGCAGGATTATATCAATAAAAAAGTTGAGGAACATAAACGCGCAAGATTAATTGCCGGAGCTAACGTGAGAAGTGATATTGAAGCAGGGGAAGCATTAGGAAAAGCAATTGCACAAAAGTTTGTGGCGCGTGCAAGGGGTGACCGGGCCGGCGCTGCTGCGGGTAACCAGACTCATTGGAATCAATTGGAAACAGATTGTATAGCTAGAGGTGAAATGCCATGGTATAGTCTTGAATCACCAAAACGCCCACCCATGCTTCCATTGTTTGGTAAAGTGAAATCTTTGCTGAACGATTCTCTTACACTTATTTCATTGAGGCCGGGACCACCCCCTTCCACTTCAAGTAAACCTATGGAAGAAGAGACAAACGAAATTTACCAGATAATTAAAAACCCAACCCGGGAGCAAATTGCAATTGTACACTACTGGGCTGATGGAGTAGCAACTTATACACCACCAGGGCATTGGAACGATATTGCAGCAGACGAATTCATCAAACAAAATTTTAGTGAAGTACGTTGGGCAAGAAATATGGCATTGTTGAATATTGCTTTAATGGATGCAGCAATTGTTTGCTGGGATACGAAATATTTTTATTTTAATCCAAGGCCAACGCAAATGAATAAAGACATTAAAACAGCCACCGGTATTCCCAATTTTCCTGCATACATATCCGGTCACTCAACATTCAGTGGTGCTGCAGCGCAAATTTTGAGTCATATCGTTCCTGCAAAAGAAAATATGTTTATGTCTATGGCGACGGAGGCATCATTATCGAGAATGTATGGTGGAATACATTATCGATCTGATTGTGAAAAGGGTCTTGAAGTTGGGAAAAATGTAGGTGCAAAAGCTGTTGACCGAGCAAAGATTGATGGTGCGGAATAGTTGACAATTTCACCGGAATCGGGGATGATTATTTGACTATTTGGTTGTAATTGATTCAGTATTATTTTTTTCATTTTGCGTATCTGCAAAAATGGAAAAACGAAAAAATGAAAATAGAAATTGGAAATATAATCTGTACGATAATTACACCATTTCTTTGTATAAGCGCTGCATTCACTCAGGAAAAAGCTGACAGTGCAGCTAACGTAATAATTAAAGAGATGGATAGTATCCGTATTATCTCCATTTTAAAATTACCCACCTTGCAATCGTTACCTGATGTAAAGGGTACGTATTTATTTGCCGGCAAAAAAACGGAAGTTATCAACCTGGAGAAACTGGATGTTAACCGGGTTGATAACAATCCGAGGCAAATATTTTCTAAAGTACCCGGCGTGTTTATTTATGAAACAGACGGCAGCGGCAACCAGGTTAATATTTCATCACGCGGGCTTGATCCACACAGATCGTGGGAGATGAGTGTAAGGCATAACAATGCGATGACGAATTCTGATTTGTATGGATATCCCGCCTCCCATTTTAATGCGCCAATGGAGTCCATAGAAAGAATTGAAATTGTACGCGGGAGCGGCGCATTGCAATATGGTGCCCAGTTTGGTGGTATGATGAATTATGTAACCAAAGAAGGTGATTCAATAAGGCCTGTAGCTTTCGAAACGAAAAACGCTGTTGGCTCTTATGGATTATTCAGTACTTATAATGCATTAAGTGGAAAAATCGGGA
>JANPJC010000006.1:0-2036 GCA_031425315.1 Chitinophagales bacterium | reverse complement strand
CTATACAATCAACTCCTTCAACTACAATACACGCCTGTGGCGGCTTTGAACAGAACCTATGCGCTGTCGAGAGTACGCGGAACGGCAGCGGCGATTTCCGCTGCTGAAAAATTGCAACTGAATAATAATCTATATTACCATGCGCTGTTAGGTGAATTATATAAAGACATCAATCCCGAAAAAGCGCGGGACTGTTTCTCCGCAGCACTCGCACTTGCCAAAATGAATGCAGAGACCTCTCTCATTTCAATGAAACTGAGCAGAATAAAGTCTTCATAGTTAACTGTAAAAATAAAAATCAAAAATAATTTTTCGGTAATTGCGGGAAATTGTAGCTTAGGCCTTCCCTCATGAAGCCGTTGCTTTCTCTGTACCAAATCCCTACCTGTTTTTTAATATTAATTTCTACATTGTTATCAACTGAGAATACTGATTTCAGTTATTCATAAACGTTATAAATTGACAATATGATCAGGAAAGTTTTCAAATGGTTATTAATTCTTGTTGGCATAATAGTATTGATCCTACTGGTTGCCTCAGTGGTGGTGTATTTTAAAACCGAATCAAGAATTAATAAAACTTACTCCGTCAACCCGCATCCGGTAATCATTCCAACAGATTCGGCAACATACGAAAGAGGAAAACACACCGCAGAGAATCGTGGATGTCTGGGATGCCATGGAGCGGATCTTTCCGGTGGCCGCAATTTCATGGAAGAAGGCTCCCCTGTAGGTTCTTTGTATGCAGTAAATATTTCCAGCGGAAAAGGTGGCATTCAATATACAGATAATGACTGGGTCAGGGCGTTGCGCCATGGTATCAACAAGGAAAACAAATCATTATGGTTTATGCCTTCGCACGAACTCTATCATCTTTCCAACCAGGAAATGGGTTCATTAATTCATTTCCTGAAACAGCAACCGCCAGTTGATAAAGAAAACAAAATCAGTGAAATAAAACCATTGGGCAGAATGCTCGTTTTCATGAACGAGTTTCCGTTACTTACTGCAGAAATGATTGACCATAATGCCAAACCGGTCGACGAGTTTAAACCTGAAGTTTCTGTGGCGTATGGCCGATATCTTTCTACTACTTGCGAAGGTTGTCACGGTAAAAACTTAAAAGGCGCTCCTGCACATGCAAAGGCCGAACCCAACATTCCTGATATCAGTTCATCCGGAAATCTTGGCAAATGGACTTCCGATCAGTTTTTAGCGGTAATGCGTACAGGCAAAACTCCTGAAGGAAGGCAATTGACAGACTATATGCCTTATAAATATTTTACTTACACTGATGAAGAGAAACAGGCTATCTTTCTGTACATGCAGAGTGTAAAGTGAAGAATGCGTTGCTGGTTGCAGGTTGCGCGTTGAACAGCCAATACAGGTTGTAAGTTTTAGGTTCTAGGTTTTAGGTAATACAATACATTTCAGAATGTTATCTCCGCTAAACTCAAAACCTCCGCTTATCTCTGTGGCCAAAAAAAGTTATAAGTTTTAGGTTCTAGGTTTTAGGTAATACAATACATTTCAGAATGTTATCTCCGCTAAACTCAAAACTTCCGTTTATCTCTGTGGCCAAAAAAAGTTGTAACCTGAAGATATTTTCGTTTATCGCATGAAGCTTGTATGTGACCACAACTAAATTGCTTTAACATTTTCCTAAGATATCAGCCTATGTAATTCGTCCATTTTCACATCCGGTATAAAACAAGTTTCAACTTTAATTCCCGGGTATGAAAAAAATTACAATTTTAGCAGCGAGTCTTATTCTGTTTACAGGTATTCAATCTCAAACAAAAAATTTTATTGACCAGCCATATATAGACGTATCAGGTAATGCGGATACTTTGGTTGTGCCTGATGAAATCTTTATAAATATTCAGATCAGCGAACGCGATACGAAAGATAAAATTTCAATAGAAGAAATTGAGAACAAATTGGTGGTAGCATTAAAAGAACTGGGTATTGATATAGACAAGAGCCTATCTGCCAGCGATATGGCTAGCAATTTTAAATTGCATATACTGAAAAAGA
>JANPJC010000005.1:0-9259 GCA_031425315.1 Chitinophagales bacterium | reverse complement strand
CCATTGCGTGGCTCTTTTTCGTCATGAATCTCATCGCATTTTTTCACGCCTACCGATTTACTCATTTTTCAAAAGACCAGGCCAGGAAAACAAGCAGTCCGGAAAAATTATCTACGACCGCAAAAATTAAGACGCTTTTATTGGGAGTAAAAAATCCTCGGCCACGGAATACAAGAACTCCAACTTTTTCATACAGCACTGTAATACTTGAGGGAAATGTTGATCTGGAATGCTGGTATATACCGGCAGATAGTGCAAAAGGCACCGTGGCGGTTTTTCATGGATATAGCGGTGAAAAGTCAGGAATGCTGGGACAGGCAAATGAATTTCATAATATGGGGTATAATGTGCTGTTGGTTGATTTTATGGGTAGTGGCGGATCAGAAGGAAATCGCACCACGCTGGGATTTATGGAAGCAGAGGAGGTGAAACGTGTTTATGATTATTTGATTGGAGAAGGAGAGAAGAATATCATACTCTTCGGCACTTCAATGGGCGCCGTGGCCGTCCTTACATCCATTGCGGATTTTGGTTTTCAGCCATCCGGTATAATTCTTGAATGCCCTTTTGGTTCAATGTATAAAACCACGGCAGCGCGTTTTCGCATTATGAAGGTCCCGGTTTTTCCAATGGCTGGTTTACTGGTATTCTGGGGCGGTGTACAGAATGGCTTCTGGGCATTCGGCCACAATCCAACAGAATATGCCTTGGCGGTGAAATGCCCTGTATTAATGCTTTATGGTGCAAAAGATTTAAACGTCAGCAGAGAGGAAATTGATGACATATATGAGAATTTCAAAGGTCAGAAAATCCTGAACGTATTTCCTGATGCCGGGCACGAAAATTATCTTTTGAAATACAGTAATGAGTGGCGAAAGGAAGTTCAATTCTTTTTTGGAACCATGAACTAAATAAAGATATCAAGTGAAATGATTAAAAATGAAATGGAATATGAGTGGGGAATAGATGGTGTGAAGGCCAGTTATCATTGGCTGAATCTCACGGGAGAACAGGTGCAGAAAATATATCATTTTGAACAGAGTCTGCATGATTTTCCTATTGGACATTCACTGTCATCATGGGAAGAAGATGATTATATTCTGGACGTATTTGAAAGCATTCTGGATAAAAAGCAATTTAAGTCCTTTCTGAAATGGCAATCAGATTCGATAAAGAGTAGAATCACGCATTATAAGAACACTGACAAAGAGCAGCAACAATACATTATTTTGCAACAGAAATTAAATGAATGGTTTACCAAAAAGCTATCTTCAAAAGCATTCCATAAAGAATTTCATATCTACCGTTATTTAATCGGGGAGCAGCAGTCAAAGATCGATTACCTGAAAAGTGAATATCAGATTTGTTTAAGAACAAAGAAAAGCAGGATTATTAAAAATCATTATCAGGAGTATAAAAGATTCGCGCCCATTAGACTTGAACTGGAATTGTTAAAATGTACTGTAGATGAAATCATTCCGCAATATGATTTGTTTTCATTTTATACTGAACCTGAAACGCTGGCTATTGGGGAAATGTTGATCAAAAAATTTGGTTTTATATATGAGCACCACCAACATTATTTTACCAGATTAGATAAGGATTGGGCCATTTTTGAAAAGCAGACAAAGAAAAAATACGTGAAAGAAGTAAAAGGAGGTTTTAAATATACCATACAAACTTCGGAGGAAGAGATATTTAAGCAAAAGGTTTTTTCCATTTTATTAAGCTATGCTTAAGTTTAGACCAAATCTATTAGATTTTTTACAATTGTTTATACTATGGATTTTCTGCAAAAACTATTTGGAAAAAAAGAGTCAACGCTAAGGAGTTACAGTGACTTCTGGGCCTGGTTTGCCCGGAACGAACATACATTTTTTAAAGTAGTGAGAGATAAGGGCAATATCGAAAAGATTTTTTTTGATAAACTCTCTGCAAAGCTGAATGAGGTTATGGATGGTTGTTATTACCTCACCGGGATGCTAAATAGTACCACGGTGGAATTAATTTTTACTGCTGAAGGGAAAGTTAAGAATCTTGTCTTTATTGAAGAACTGGTTGCTGCCGCACCTGAAATTAAAGGCTGGCAGTTCGTAGCGCATAAACCCGCTCTTGCAGTTGAAGATGTAAGTATTGAGATGAGTGGTTACCAGTTTAATAGCGATAATCTCTTTTTTTATGCCAATGAAATAGAAAACTGTCCCGACGAAATAGATATAACTGTTGTTCATGAAGATTATTCAATGGAAAAAAAAGATGTCATCAGCAATGGAGTCTTTATTTTTCTTGATAATTACCTTGGCGAACTCAATTTTGTAACCACCATTGATAATTTAACTATAACCGGTAACCGAAATGTACCGACACCTTTAATTCCAATTGAAAAATTGAAGGATTACCTGATCTGGCGGCAAAAGGAATTTATTGAGAAATATGAAGACACTATCAGTAATACAGCCGAAAATAATTATTCCGTATTTGAAGGGGAGTACAGCAACGGTAATAAACTAATTGCTACACTAAATACCGATTTGCTGCAGTGGGATGGAAAAGCATCTCATCCGTGGATCTGTACAATTGAAATTAAATTTGATGGCAGTATGCCTGACGAAAATACTTACACTTTGCTTCAGGAAATCGAAGATTCCATAGGAGTAGAATTGAAAGATGTTGATGGGTACCTGAATATTGGCCGGGAAACTTCAAATGGTAAGCGTGAAATCTACTATGCCTGCAAGGAGTTTAGAAAGCTGTCAAAAGTAATCCGTAAGATTACGCAGGATTATTCTGGAAAAATCGAAATGGATTATGATATTTATATCGATAAATACTGGCAGTCTTTTAACCGCTTTATGAATCAATAATCTTGCTGTGGAGAATGCCCCTGATTTTAGTACTTGTTACAGCAAAAATATTACTCAATGGGATTGTTTGATTTTTTAAAAAAGGGGCAACAGGTTACTAAACCGGTTGTTGTTAAGGGACCATATAAAGACCCTTCCCTCAATCATATTTACCAGCTGTTGTTTTGCGATCAGCCAGAGTTATTTGGTAATAGTCAACAACAACCACTTTTATATCCATTAGATATTTTGGTATCCCCAAAATCTGGACCGGATGAACTGGTTGTTATCGTTAACGATCAATCGGTTGAGCCGCGGCTGCAATTGCTGGCTTATCATAAACTGCGTTCAATGGGTCGACAGCCAAAACAAAAAATTTTACTAGGAGTAATAATTGAGGTGGGGCTTGAAGCGGGTCTTGATGTATTGGCATCTTATAAAAATGGCACTGCCCGCTATATCAATCAGGCTGAAAAACTGATCGTCTGGGAAAATACTGAGGATGCTACCGTAAATGAATTGACGGCTAGGTTGTTTGAACAAAGTGAAGATATAGTCAGGCAAATAGGGCCATGGGATAAACCGCGCAGACCACATCCGCCTAAAAACAATCTTCGGATCAGCTTCCTGGTTTCGGATGGATTATATTTCGGGGAAGGGGGAATGAATGCGCTGTTTAATGACCCGATGGCTGCACCGGCATTAAATACAGCAACTGAACTGATGCAGTTTCTAACCATTCAAGCGCCTGCCAGATAATGTTTGCTGCCGATTTGAATTGATTGCATTTTCTATTATTATAAGTAATGAAAAAAACCGGCCCGGCGTTTAATCCCGCAGACTTTGAACCTATCCGGCAAGTTGCATTGCAGTTTCCAGGTACAGAAGATGATGTATCACACGAAAATACTCCATCGATTAAAATCCGTGGCAAGCTGATGTGTCGTTTGCATGATAATGGTGAATTTATTCCTATCCGTCTTGACTTTGCGATCAGGGATGAATACCTTGCCCAATACCCTGATATCTTTTTATTGCCTGATCATTTTAAAAATTATCCCTATATCCGTTTGTATATCCATCGTTACAATAACCGGTTATTAAAAGAAGTGCTGGAACTTAGTTGGCGTGGGCTCGCTTCCAAAAAACAGATTAATGAATGGGAGTCCAAGAGAAAAGAATAATGTTTGTTGATAAGCTATTTCATATTCTGACATAGCGTAATATCTTTATCCTGGAAAATTGCAATTGAAATACATATTATCAACATTGATCCCTTACATGCCTAAACAACTTTTTCTGCTGCTGAACATATTTTTCTGCAGTAGTGTATACTCACAACCGATTGACTATAATGTGCCGCCAGGGTATAAAAAAATCATTAAAAAGAATGAGTATAAAAAAATAATTGACATTGCAGTGCCTATTGTGGCCGGCAGATATACAATTGAAAACATAAGGGAAGGAGCTATTTACCTGAAAGAATCCCAGGAGTTACAGGTTATTGGTCTTGCAGAAATTATCTTAAAATGCAAAGAGGCATCTGATCAACAGAAGTGGACTTTGATCATTGAACAACATCTTAACTCATTATTTTCTGCCATCGATCAAAAAAAGAATCTTGATATTAATCAGTTCGAAACTGTTCGTCAGTATCTCAGTATACGGATATATCCTGCAGAGATGATTGACCGAAGAGGTGGCCCTGAAAATCTTGTGGTTCGTTCAGACCTGGAAGGAACATACACTTTACTTATGTTGGATTTGCAAAGTGCATTTACGCCTGTACAACAATCCGTATTTCTGTTGTGGAATAAAA
The DNA here is from genome assembly GCA_031425315.1 of Chitinophagales bacterium. Classification (GTDB taxonomy): domain Bacteria; phylum Bacteroidota; class Bacteroidia; order Chitinophagales; family Chitinophagaceae; genus Pollutibacter. The sequence continues at coordinate 4,597 of JANPJC010000005.1, read as the reverse complement.
ATATTGATGATGTATTTAAAGTGGCGCAGGAGAATATCAATAGAATGCAAATAAATAAAGAGGTGCGTGAAGTGAAGGCTGGTAAAACAAAGGTAGAAGCTATTTTTATTGAAAATGAAGACTACGCTGCAAGTTACGCACTCGATTTGTTGAATAATTCACCTGAATACGTTGGCGACTGGGGTTCGGTTGTTGCTATGCCGAATAAAGGTATTGTGAACATCTGCAGGATTACAAAAGAGAAGCCCATGGATTTCGTGCCATATATTCAATTGTTTAAAAAACTTGTCCGTGAATTTTATGATAATCATCAACAGCCCGTATCCAACCAGTTTTATTGGTATTACAAAGGCAGGTTTACCTTAATACAGGTAAACGAGGATGCAGGTGGTAATGTTACAGTATTGGCACCTTTTGGATTAACGGAATTAATGACAAAGGAAAATTGAAACTACAGGTTTTCGCATTTCGCGTATTTTGCATAGAGGCCTTCACTATTGTGAATTATGAAAAATCTATTCTCAGTTCACCGTTGCACTTCAGCGAACATGTGTACACCTGATTTAATATGTCTATGTTTCCTCCATGCCTATGTGGGGGCTGTTTCCTTGGGAGACCATTCCACAAAAACTAAAAAGTATAAACCAATCCAGTTCTTAATTCAACGACATTGAAACACTATTAATGTTATGTTGTAACTACCTTCGCTGAAATCATTCGATATTGAACAAAAAGGCAGGGTCGAAGTTTACAGAGAAAATTATCATCAATTGTACTCAGGAGTTTGCTTTTGATTTTACACAGGATTATCAGAACCGGTTAAGCTGGGACAGTTTTCTGAAGAAAGCAGAATTGCTTGATGGTGCAATTGCTGCTGATGTTGGTGTGCAGGCCTATTGCGTGGCTAATAATGGAATGGGTATGGTTACTGAATACATTTCCTTCAACAGGCCGAAAGCAACAGCTGTTAACATGATTAGCGGTCCATTTTTCTTTCATTCTTTTCTTGCTTCCTGGACTTTTAAACCTGTTACACCAAATCAAACAGAAGTGATTTTCCTGTATTCACTCTCTCTCCGTTTTCCGTTTAATTTAATAACAGGCTTGATCAGTCGAAATTTGCAACGAAACGTGCGTCACCGCCTGCTTGATCTTAAAAAGAATATTGAAAGTAAACAGGTACCGGACTAAATTACACGGGATATATTATTTAAGATGCGGTTAGGTTAATTGAGGGTGATGAAATCAAAAATTACCTGCAGTTTTGAACAGGTCGATATCACATGTGTCAGTTCAGGATTTCGGGCGAACGGTGAAAAGAGAAGCGATTCCAGTTCTACACTTGCAGCTGTCAGTTCAATTTGCTAATTTTAAATTATGCCTGCTAATCCCATAATAAGCCCCTCTAAAGATGCGATAGATAATATGCTTGAAATAGCGGCATTCATCCTTTTGCTGGTGCTATGGATTCTTGTTGCATACAGCTTTGTTAATTTACCAGATACCATTCCCATTCATTTTAATGCAAATGGTGAACCGGATGGTTTCGGGGCTAAATCATCATTGTTTACTTTGCCTGCAGTAGCAACAATTATTTTTTTAGGAATTAGCTATCTGAGTAAAAAACCATACCGGTTAAACTATGCAGTACAAATTATTGAGAGCAATGCCGCTGTTCAGTACAAACTTGCAACGCGGTTGTTGAGATACGTTAAGCTGGCTGTGATATTCATTTTTCTAATAATTGTATTTTTTACCTATCTGACTGTCAACGGTAAAATGAACGGAATGGGTAAATGGTTTCTACCGATTGCCATAGGATTGATTATTCTGCCCACTGCTATTTTACTTTATCAATCTTTAAGAAAGAAAGTTAGTAGCTACCAGAGATGAAAAGTTGTTTCAATCCTGGCTTTTGATCGCGGCAGTAATCTTTAATCATTTTTTATTTTTAGTATTTATTATTTTCAATGATGTTACAACTTAGACAGGCAGCTTTTAATGATTTTATTACAATTTCGCAGGTACATGCACAAAGCTGGAAAAATGCTTACAGGGGAATATTGAATGACCATTATCTGGACCATGATGTTGATGCTGAAAGGCTAGAATACTGGATCAGTAAGAGAGATGAGACGCCGGTAAATCAGCGGATTGTTTTAGCGGAAATGGATGGGACGATTATCGGTTTCAGTTGTTTTTATCTTGATGACAGCGATGAATTTGGAAGTTTGATTGATAATCTTCATGTACTGCCCCCATTCCAAAAAACCGGCGCGGGCCGCCAATTGATGAAGGCATCTGCTGAAATAATGGAACAGTCGGCCATCAGCAAAAAGATGTACCTCTGGGTTTTCGAGGCTAATACCAACGCAAGGGCATTTTATGAGAGAGTTGGTGGCAACTGCTTCGAAACTGTTGATAAATCGCACGAAGACGGATCGGTCGCAAAGGTATGCCGGTATGTATGGAAAAATGTATCGGATTTTGTCCGGTAGATAAGATCGTTAGAAATTATGAATTGATGACAATGGTTGATAAGTTGATTTTGGATGCAGCGCATTTCATCCGCGAACTAAAGCAAATCAAAGCGCCGTTAAATCGCAGCAACGCTATATTCTTAAAGGAAATGATCCGAAAAATGAAATTCTGAATGTGCGCATGGTTGACATCTTTTCAACTGCTAAAAATTATACTCAGATGCCTTTTGAAGAAATAGCGCTGTTATTGAACAGCAAAATTTATGAAGTAAGGATGGGGGCAATAAGTATAATGGATTTTCAGGCCAGGGATAAAAAAATAACTGTCGTTCATAAGAAGAAATTATTTCGAAATTGAAGAAAAAATATATGGATCCCGAAAGGAAAAGTCCGGCCAGGAAAACGGGCAAAAAATTGTGAACTTATCAAAATACCTGCAACCCATGCTACTGGCTGATGTATTGAAATCGAAAGAATGGATTGACTTCTTTCCTGCGGCAACAGAGTTTGTTGATATTGTCGAAAATAGAAATCCTGGTGATCAGATGGTTTTTTTAACATTAGTTCAATCCTGCCTGATTGAATTGTACCGACATGGCCGATTATTACCTGAGATTACTCTTACTGCAGAGGATCAATATGATAGAGATTTTGAAATCGATATGAATGCTATCAATATATTTGTTGGTGAAAGGGTACCGTTTTCCTACTATTGGGTGGTGTTAAATTCTGCTGCAATATATGAATCGCCTGAATATGGTACAGGAGATTTTATAGATGATATCTGCGATATATATCTTGATCTCAAGAGATCAATGGTGGCTTTTGATTTAGGTACGATAGCATCCCGTGAGCGTGCCATTTGGAATTTTAAATTGACATATGATTTTCATTGGTCTACTCATTGTATAGAAGCTTTAAACGCAATACACGAGTATCTTGAATGCAAAAAATTAAACGGCGATTAATGCCATTGCTTACAGTAAAATATAATAAATGAGTCAGTTCCTGTTTTCTTACGGCACTTTACAGCAGGAAAGAGTACAACTTAATCTCTATGGACGTATTTTAGAAGGGGAAAATGATAAGCTACCTGGATATAAATTGATGAGTATTAAAATTACAGATGAAACATTTTTGGCACATGGTGAACAACAATGGCAAAATACACTTGTAACGACGGAGAACATAGAAGAAGAAGTGACCGGCACTGTTTTTACATTAACTGATGAAGAGCTGCTAATCACCGATGATTATGAACCCACTGGATATCATCGGATAAATGTCACATTGGCTTCAGGTAAGGCAGCATGGATATATGTTACGAATTAGCTCCTGGTAATAAGATTGGAATATTTTCGATGTTGATCTGATTTTGTAAAAGCAAAATTGTAAAAAATAATGAGTTTCAGTATAAAATATTTCTGCCCGCGGTGGGGTGCGCAGGATTCATGGGATGTTTTTTGCAAAAGAGTAAAAGAATCTGGATTTGATGGCGTGGAATCTGATCTTTCCGTGGATCCGGCTGCAAGAGAAAAAGAAATTGCTGCAATTAAGAAATATAATTTGTTATTTATCGGTCAATACTGGCAATCACTTGAAGAAAATGCTGAAGAGGTGGCGCTAAACGCCGAACGGTTTTATTATAACCTGCTGCATGGAAATCCATTATTCATTAATTCGCAAACTGGCCGTGATTTTTTTTCTTTTGAAGAAAATAAACTGATACTTGATAAGGTTGAGGAATTCTCAACGAAAACCGGAATGAAGATTGTACATGAAACTCATCGTGGTAAAATGTTATTTGCTGCACACACCACTAAAAACTATCTGCAGCAGATGCCATCATTACGTTTAACACTGGACATTTCTCACTGGTGCAATGTACATGAATCAATGTTGCAGGGACAACAGGCTGCTGTTGATATGGCTTTGGCGCATACAGACCATATACATAGCAGGGTGGGGCATACACAGGGACCACAGGTAAATGATCCACGTGCACCGGAATGGCTTGAAATACTTCATACACATTTGGGATGGTGGGATAAAGTGGTGGCGATGAAAAAGAAAAATGATGAATTGCTGACCATCACCACTGAATTCGGTCCCTCTCC
>JANPJC010000004.1:0-1883 GCA_031425315.1 Chitinophagales bacterium | reverse complement strand
GAAGAAATTTTTGAGATCCTGAACAAAGGATTAAAAACACCGGATACGGATTACGAACCATCGATGATATTGAAATGGTTTCTTGATCAGATGAAAACAACAAATGAGGACTGGTACTGCAAACGTCATATTATTCTACGGATAGATTTCACCGGTTCACCAGATAAACGCGTAAAACAGATAGAGAAATTCTGTATGGAATTCAGTGCACTTTTCCTCAATCATTTTGAACAACTTCCTGAAAAGGAAAAACAGCAATATGGAAAAATGTTCGTACTGATTTCTGATGTCAGCGCTAATGGACTCGATCAGCACATCAATATTTTTAATAAGATTGTGGGCAATGACAAATACAATTTTATTCCGATTCAGAAAAATTCCAATATCAATGGCAATCATATTAAAACCTGGCTGAAAGAGTTCAGCAAAAAAAACCAGAGTGAAAAAGTAAAAAGTTTAGGTGAAGAAAAATTATTCAAAGACTGGGTGGGCAAGAGTGAATACGAATATGAAAAGTTCATAGAGAAGTTTTGTTCCTATTGCGGCTTCTTGCAGCAGGAAATGGACGCGCTCAATGCTCAATTATACGATTACAATAATAAATTCCTGATTTAATGGCACATGTAAATCTCAAACCTTACCCTTATCCAAATGTGGAAAAGGGCACCAGCACCAGATTTGGTGTCATTGAAAAACGAAAAGATGAGCAGGGAAATGAAATATCCGTTGAAATATTAACGGCTGCTGAACCGCTTATGCCCGTTTGCGAGTTTGAATATAATACCGCAACCGGAAGTGGATATTTCACCCCGGTAACAGACAGTTTTGGGAACAGGAAATTTCAAAAGGGGCGGCCGATTGTCCCCTATATTCCCGGCGATGAGTTAAAAGATTTGGTTAAACTTGCGCAGATTCTGAAACGTCCCATATTGATAAAAGGTGAACCGGGCAGTGGTAAAACACAGTTTGCCAAATCTGTTGCTTACGAATGGTATGGAGATGAATACAAAAATCATTTCTTTGAATGGCCGGTGAAGTCGACTTCAAAAGCTGTTGATGGTTTGTATTCATTCGACCATATTGCACGGTTAAGAGAAGCCAATCTCGTACGAAATAATTCTTCCGGTATAACACCTAATGAAGATTTGAAACAGTATCGAAAATTTGGTCCGATGGGATTGGCTTTTTTAACTTCGACTCCTGAAAATCCTTCAATCCTTTTAATTGATGAAATTGATAAAGCAGATATAGATTTTCCAAATGATTTATTATTGGAACTCGATGAACGTCGCTTCACAATTCCTGCTTCCGAAACAGGAGAACTGATTGAAGCGCGTTATCCTCCCGTCATCTTCATCACAAGTAATGACGAAAGAGAATTGCCAGAAGCATTTCTTCGTCGCTGTCTTTTTCTTTACATTAAATTTCCAGGTGATGAAGATCTTGTACGGATCATCCGCGCCCACATTCCAGGATTTGTTGAGCAGCACGAAAAATTCGTGAGGGCTGCAATTGACCGTTTCAATTTATTGCGGACCGATATTCGTGAAAATCCACTCGACAATAAACAGGTTTCAACCAGTGAACTGATCGACTGGCTGGCTGCCTTGTACCATGATATAACCGCAGGCGAAGCTGATATCGAAAAGATTGATGTCAACAAATTACCTCATGCGCCTACATTGTTGAAATCAATACAGGCTGTACAACGTCAGAAACCACCACAGCATACCAAGTAATTGTAACATGAAGCAACAGGTTCATTTGCCTTTCTGGTCTTTTTTTCATGCTATTGAAAAAACGCTCAGCTACGAACGTTGGATCGATAAGTATGAACTTTTTCTGCAAGTGATTATGAACAATGATCTTGCATATGAAAAAGA
>JANPJC010000003.1:0-17336 GCA_031425315.1 Chitinophagales bacterium | reverse complement strand
CATTGTTATTCACAAGACACCGGTTTGCCTATGAGGAGAAACTTTTTCGAAATCTGAACTTGTCTACGGGTATTGATATACGTTATAATACACCTTACAAGGCAGATAACTACTCTCCGATACTCGGACAATTCTTCTTCCAGGAAGTTCAATCTATTGCAGTACGACCCGATATTGCGGCGTATGTAAATTTCAGAATTATGAAGTTCACTGCTTTTACGCGGCTGGAGAATTTAAATACATTGTCGTTTAAATATGGGTTTGGGTTTAAAGACAGCAATCTTGCTGCGCCGTTGTACGCATATCCGGGATTGTTGTTCCGGCTGGGGATCTTCTGGGGATTTGTTAATTAAGTGCGAAGTTCAAAGTTCGAAGGGCGAAGTTTTAAAAATGACCGATTATGCCTTTGCCTGCTCACTTGAATTTTTTGGCCACAGAGTTGAGCGGAGTATCTGAGTTTAACGGAGTTAACTGCAAAAAATCTTTTCAGAAAATAATAACTGCCAAATATCCGAAAGAAAATTCCACACACTGCTCACTGCTCACTGCTCACTTGCATTTGGACGTCTCTTAATTAAATTTTTCACAAATCCTTGTATTAGCACCTGAAACATTCTATTTTTGTACTTGAAGATGAGGAAAGTCCTGATCATATCGCTCAGTTTGATCTATTTTGCTGTTAGCAGCGGAGTGGTGGTGAACCTGCATTATTGCATGGGCAAGCTTGCCGGCACGGAGCTGGGGCATTCAGACATCTCTGACACCTGCGGCAAGTGTGGTATGGAAAGGGACGGTGATTGCTGTAAGGATGAAATAAAATTGGTGAAGGCGGACATCACTGCTAATTTTGTTAATAGTTTTACACAGGCTGTGAAAGCAGAAATTATTCTTCCTGATCACCAGCTTTTTGAATACGAATTTCTTAAGGAAGACCAGGGAAGAGTTTATTCTTCCATTCATACGCCTCCATTAATTTCCGCCGTTCCGCTGTACATCAGGAATTGTGTTTTCAGAATCTGATTTCAATTAAAAAGTATTTTGATCAGATAGGGAAGTTTCCCCGTCTGTTCATTTCGTTAATTCATTGCGGTTTACTTTTTAATAGATTAAAAAACAGATCATGAAAACATATTCATTTTTCATCAGCCTTATCACATTATTTTTCTTTTCTTCTTCATCCTTTGCTCAGAAAACCAAATCAGAAAATATTAAAGTTTGGGGCAATTGCAGCATGTGCAAAAAAACAATAGAAACTGCTGCCAAAGATGCAGGTGCAACCGAAGCCAGCTGGAATGCTCAAACTAAAATACTTGCCGTTGCTTACAATCCTAAAAAGGTGAGTAATGAAAAGATTCAGAAAGCGGTAGCGGCAAGTGGATACGATACCCAGGATTTCACTGCTTCTTCAGCAGTATATGATAACCTCGAAGAGTGCTGTCAATACGATCGTAAAAATGCTACTGCTTCTTCAGATTCCAAAAAAGCATCGTGCTGCGACACCAAAGAATGCAAAAAAGGCGAGGGCAGTTGCTGCAAAGACGGGAAATGTGAAAGTGGTAAAGACTGCTGCAACGATGCCGCTGCATGCAAAGAGAAAGGTTGTTGCAAGAGCTAAGCTTCCCCAAAACATTTGAACTTCAATGGCAGCCGGTCATGTTGCCGGCTGTCTAAATTCTTTATTATGAAAGTTAAATTCATAATCGGCTTGCTTTGTTTAATTGCTGTATTGCCTGCGGCTGCACAATTCAATAAAGCAGAAATTCAGGCCAGCGGTTTAACCTGCGCCATGTGTGCAAAATCAATATTTAAAAATCTGCAAACCATTTCAGGTGTTGAATCTGTAGACACTGATCTCAATTCTTCAACTTTTATCGTCGCATTTAAACCTGGTTCCGAAGTTGATCCCGACCTGATCAGGAAGAAGGTCGAGGATGCCGGTTTCGCTATCGCTTCTTTAAAGTTAACCGGGGAGTTTAATGATGTCGCAGTTAAAAATGATGCCCATATTAATTTTAATGGAATGACTTTTCATTTTTTGAAAACAAATGTCCAGGTGTTGAGCGGGGAGAAAACAATTACTGTTGTTGACAAATCTTTCGTTACCGCAAAAGATTTTAAAAAGTTTGTTTCGTCGACCAGGATGGTTTGCGTTAAAACAGGAATGGCAGAAGCTTGCTGCACGCGTGAAGGTGTGCAGGAGAAGACCCGCGTTTTTCATGTCACCATTTAATATTGTGTGACTATGCGAATGAAACAACTTTGCGTTGTGACCGGCAAAGTTTTGTTGGGTTGCAGTATGCTGTTTTGCCTGCATTTTCAATTGCCTGCACAGGAGCTTTACATATTTACTGAACCCGCCTTGAATATGCGGGCCCGCTCAGTCAGTCTTAAATATGAGGGCAAATTTCTTGAAGGGTTTCGCAGCGGTAAACTTGAGCAGCGTCATGCAATTGAAACACGTATCGGTCTGAGTAAAAAATGGATGCTGGATTTTGGTGCCACAAAGTCTGATATGTACTCGTCTAATATGCGGTTTGAATCTGCGAATTTTTATACCAAATACAGATTTTATTCCAACGACCAGGTTCATAAGCATTTCAGGGTTGCCGCATTTGTGGAAGGATCATGGAGCCGCAATAATCCTTTTTATGATGAAATTGCATTTGACGGCGATCAAAGTGGTGTGAGGGGTGGATTTATTTTTACGCAACTGCTGCACAAACTTGCGTTGTCGTCAACCTTAAGTTTGAGCGAAGTTGTGCATCAAACAAGATTCCAAAAAAATACTGCATTGGATGTATACCCGTGGCAAACATTTAATTATAGTTTGTCTGCCGGCTACCTGCTTTTCCCCGGGAACTATATTGGATTTAATCAAACAAATTTCAATCTTTATGTTGAGTTACTGGTCAGTAATGCACTAGACAAATCACTGAATTATATTGATCTTGCTCCGGCTATTCAATTTATCTTTAACAGCAATACAAAGCTTAATGCAGGTATAAATTTCAGCTTAACGGAAATATGCACAGAATGGCTACACAAAGCTGGTTGCTTAGTTTTGAAACGACATTCTTAAATGTATTAAAAAGGAAATCATGACAATAAGTCTGGTATTAAAACGGTTATTTAATTTTATAGGAAGCCTTTTTGTGAAAAAATGTTGTAAATGAAAAAAATACTTTTATCAATTATTGCAATTGCATGTACACTTGTTTTACATGCGCAGGGTTCATCAACGGTTAAAAAAGGGATGGCTGCGCCAGAAATCAGTTTGCCAGGGATAGCGGACACGACTATTCATTTGTCTTCTCTGAAAGGAAAAGTGGTGTTGATTGATTTCTGGGCAAGCTGGTGTATGCCCTGTAGAAAAAACAATCCTGAGTTAGTAAAACTTTACGAAAAATATAAAGTACAGGGCTTTGAAATTTATGGAGTATCCATTGATCAAAAGAAAAACGACTGGTTAAATGCCATTCAAAGGGATGGACTTACTTGGCCACAGGTAGTAGATCAAAAGGGTTGGAATGCTAAAAGTACTTACGATTACGGCCTGGATGGTATCCCGGCTTCATTTTTACTCGATAAAGATGGAAAGGTTAAAGCCATTGGATTAACGGGGTCTTCACTGGAAAGGGAAATAAAAAAGCTATTGTAAATCAATCATTCTTAATAAGTTTTAAGGGCCTTCAGGCCCTTTTTTTATGCCCGGTGGATATCCTTTGCGGGCTTTTTTTAAGGGACTATGAATATTATGTTTGACTGTTTGAAATAAAAATTTATATTTGTCTCAAATAAAATTTAGACAAGTCTAAAAATGAAATTTCTGCTGACTTTTATTATTTTGCTTTTTTTGTCAGATATCTGCTTTGGGCAGGTAGCTGACAGCAGTTTGCCAATACAGAAAAAGGATACCATTTTCTCCGGATCAATGAATGAGATTGTGGTGTCAGGTACATTAAGAGCTGTAAGAAAAATGGAAAGCCCTGTGGCGGTGGAAGTATATTCTCCTAAGTTTTTAAAACTTAATCCTACACCAAGTGTTTTTGAAGCATTGCAGCTTGTGAATGGTGTGCGGCCACAACTCAATTGTAATATTTGCAATACGGGCGATATTCATATCAATGGATTAGAAGGACCATATACCATGGTCACGATAGATGGTATGCCTATTGTGAGCAGTCTTTCGTCTGTATATGGATTATTCGGCATTCCGAATCAACTGATTGAAAGGATAGAGATAGTAAAGGGGCCTGCTTCTGGATTGTATGGTTCGGAAGCAGTTGGTGGATTAATCAATATCATCACAAAAAATCCGGAGAATGCGCCACGGATCAGCGCAGATGTAATGACAACAACCTGGGCTGAACATTTAATAGACGCAGGTGTAAAGTGGAAAGCTTCAAAAAAACTCACTTCTATTTTGGGTGTGAACATGTTCAGCTATCAGCACCCGAAAGATAAGAATGGTGATGGATTCACTGATATGGCTTTACAACAGCGTATATCCATTTTCAACAAATGGAGTTTGCAAAGAAAAGATAATAGAAAAGCGAATTTAGCGCTGAGGTATTTTTATGAAGACAGATGGGGTGGTGAAATGAAGTGGAATAAATCCTTCAGGGGTGGAGATAGTTTGTATGGGGAAAGTATTTATACTAACCGTGTGGAAGTAATCGGTAACTATCAACTCCCAATAAGTGAACCGATTTTATTTTCATGGTCCTACAATTATCATCACCAGGACTCTTATTACGGCAATACACCATACCTGGCAAAACAACATATTGGTTTCGGTCAGTTTACATGGAATAAAAGTATTGCGAATCATGAATTGTTAACAGGTGTGGCATTGCGTTATAATTTTTATGATGATAATTCAGTCGCCACTTCAAACGCACAAAACGGCCGCAATCAACCATCGGTAACTTTTTTGCCAGGCGTGTTTGTTCAGGATGAAATCAAATTATCAAAAAAACATTTGATACTCGCTGGTCTTCGATTGGATCAGCATTCGGTACATGGTACAATATTTACTCCCCGGTTAGCGTGGAAATGGAAAACGGGGGAATCAGGTGTGTTCAGATTAAATGCAGGTACTGGCTTCAGAGTGGTGAATTTATTTACCGAAGAACATGCAGCATTAACCGGTGCCAGGGAAGTGATCGTAACGGAAGAGTTAAAGCCAGAATCCAGTTACAATGTTAACGTCAATTATACTGAACACATTCCTATTAATAAAGGATTTATAAAATTAGATGGCAGTGTTTGGTACACTTACTTCACAAACCAGATTGTGCCTGATTACGATACTGATCCTAATCAGATCATTTATGGAAACCTTGACGGGCATGCAGTATCGCAGGGCGTCAGTTTAAATACAGAATTAAACCATGCCAACAAATTAAGGGTAATGATTGGTGTAACGTTACAGGATATCCGTCAATATAGAAAAGATGCCGCTGGTAAGGAAGTTGTAACACGTCCGGTACTGACAGAGAAGTGGAGTAGTGTTTGGAATGTATCTTACACATTTCCCGGCGCAAGACTTACAATCGATTATACCGGCAATATTTATGGTCCAATGAGGCTTCCCCTTGCAGGGCCACTTGATCCACGCCAGCCTAACTCTCCGGTTTGGAGTCTGCAGAACATCCAGTTGACACAAAAAATTTCTAAACGCGTAGAAATATATGGCGGGATAAAAAATTTGCTGAACTGGACACCGGCAAAAAACAATCCTTTTCTGATTGCGAGGGCACATGATCCTTTCGACAAAAATGTAGTGTATGATAATAACGGACAGATTGTAGCTAATGCTGAAAATCCTTATGCACTGAGTTTTGATCCAACATATATGTATGCACCGAATCAGGGCAGGCGGGCTTTTTTGGGAGTGAGAATGACCATACAATAGTAATCAGTCATTAGTCGATAGTCAGAAGTCCGTAGTCAAAATACAGTTAAAAAGTTTTTAGTGAGAAGTGAAAACTTACCGTAAATATTTTTATTCAGCCATTGATCATGCTTATCCTGAATCTGCTGCATTGATTAAAGAAGCAACTGAATTGCGTTATGCTGTAATTTCAAAAGACATTTCATTCGCAAAAAGATCACCCAATCCAATTGACAGACGACTGGATTTTTGCGCTTATTTTTTGTCGTTGATAAAAGTGCTTGAAGAAAGGGGAGAGTCGTATGAAGTTATCAGACGAATATGCCTCGATATCACGCTTGAGATGGTGAGGCCAAAGAATAAGCTTAGTGATATCGGTAAAAAAATTTTTCCACTGTTGACCAATACATGGTTGGGTAAATTAATGATTAGCGTACTGCAGAAGAAAGCAATACAGAATGCTCATCCACTGGGTTTCAAGGCGCAGATAATTACAGACAGGAAAAAAACTTTTGGTTTGGGTTATGGTATTGATATCCTGGAATGTGGAATTTGCAAATTATTTCAAAAGCATGAAATGGGGCAGTTCGCTAAAATTCTATGTGAGGTTGATGAGATCACTAGTGCTCATGCGGGACTGCAGTTAATCAGGATGGGTACTATTGCGAATGGAGCTGTGAAATGCGATTTCAGGTATAGGAGAGTTTGAATGAAGTGCGGAGTATGAAGTGGGAAGTGGGAAGTAAACAGCCAATACAGGTTATAAGTAGTAAGTTCTACGTTTTACGTAAACAGCGTTTTGATAAATGTAGTTTTTGTAGCGGCAAGGCATGCCTTGCCGCTACAAAAACGAACAGCCAATGCAGGTTGTACGTAGTAAGTTCTACGTTTTACGTAAACAGCCAATTCAGTATATATGGGATGTAATGAATTGTATTTTTTAAGAATGCTTTCGAATGATTGAATCTCCGTGCATCTCCTGTCTTTCATCTCCTGATGTTTCTCAGTGTAACAAAAAGTTTGAATTCAGGAATCAACCAATATTGGAAGTAAAACAGCCAATACCGGTTGTAAATTTTATGTAATAAGTTGCAGGCATACAGCCAACACAGGTTCTACGTTATTAGTTATACGTTTTACGTTGAACCATGTGTGATTGTGATAGCGGGTCGCACTTATTGCCTACTAACGGCCTACTGCCTTCACATATTGACCCATTCACCTATTCACCTGTATGTTTCTCTTACCGGGCTAAACACATCTATCGCTGTACAATCAACATACGCATTGGCAGAATGAGGTGTATTAGATGGAATGACGTAAATCATTCCGGGTTTCAACAGCATTGTTTTTCCTCCGATAGTCATTTCGAGTTCACCTTCCACAATGTATGTAATCTGTTCGTGCGGATGGCTGTGCTCAGGCATAACTGTTCCCTTCGCAATTAATACTAATCCAAATGTGGCCAGCTCACCATGGGCATAATGACCATCAATACCATTCATGACATGCTTAACCGGAATATCTTTTAAATAGCTCATAACATAATTTTATTGTTCGAAATATGCAACGCTTCCGCCGACCCATTCTTTGTCTTTGTTGTATCTCACGCCAATCATTTTTCCTTTGCTGAGCCGCGCAAGATTGGTAACCAGGAGCGGTCGTGCATCTCCATCTTTCCAGATATACATCATTCGGATTTCTGCTTTAGCGGGAATATCAGGTGTTTGAATGATATCGGCATATTTTACCTTTTTCTGTAGTATCCAATTCTCAGGATCTTTAATTGCATCTATATCTTTCATGGTCACATCAATAACAACTCCCTGTCCTGCAAATGAAAACAAAGGTTTCAGTACATAATTCTGCAGATCATCCGGAATCTGTTTCACTTCATTCAAAAAAAATGTTTGCGGCACATAAGGATGCCTGATAAAGGGTAAAGTGAATTTACTGATGCGGTAAAACCAGTTGGGATGTGGAATCCATTCAACATCCCAGTTAGCTGTAATGTCGGGTATATTTCCCAATTTTTTCTTTTGTGCATGCAGGTCATCAAAAATGATACGATTATAAATTCTTTTGATCCTTGTTTTTTTTCCATCTTTCAGATAAAACAACTGATTGCCTTCACTGATTAAATCAGTTAAACAAACCGGTTCTATCCCAAGATATTCCTGTGTACAATAAAAATCAATCTTTGTTTTTTGCTCATGTGGTTTTATTTCAAGCAGTATCACTTCTTCGGGATTATTATTGCCCACAATTACTTTTCTCAATTCATCGATATATTTTTCTTTATCGAGTCCGCTAAAATAATGACTGTAATGTGACGGAATATCCCAGAATTTTTCCAGCACTTCAGGGTAGTACACCTGGAAACCAAAGAGGGTGGGGAAGCCTTGCATTTCGATCAGTTGTGGTTCGTATTCCCCTTCTGCATTTTCGCAGATACCAAAATCAAATGCAAGAAAATGAGAGTGCCCGTTTTCGTTGGCAACATTTTCGTTTACAGGAATCGCTCTATCCGTTAATTGATTGAAAGATGGATCGACGATAAAATCGATAATTGATTCGCAGGTATCAATTACTTTTTTTGTAAAGTCACGTGGAATAAAAACCGGTGTTTCTGCGATCCTGAATTCGATGGCGCCGGGATATCTGCTATGTAGATCAGTAAGGAAATTCTTGTATGTTTCTTCAGAAAAATCTGCATTGAATTTTTTTCTCAGTTCAGGAACCATTGCTTTGAGATTAGAGTAAGGAAATTAATGCAAATTTTTTAAAGATCGGCGGATAAGTGATTCTGAAAAGGGTAGGATTCTGCAATCAGTGCAGAATATCATTATGCAGGAATAGAATTGAAATGGAATTATTGACCGATTTTTCTATTCTGCGTAAATAACTTCGAACATGCGAAAAATAAAATCTTCTTTCCGCGCATAGGAAATAAACTAAGTAGCATGACTATAAAACAAGGAACAATCTCCGATGCAAACTATCAGCTGAAATGCAATGAGGCGCCCTGCAACTGTTCAATTGATTCATTGAGAAAATTGGGAAGTATATGCGAATAGGTCCATAAAATTTTATCCGGATCGTTGAGATGAGAAATCATACTTTCCCATTTTTCAAAACCATAACTATCAATAACCGTTTTCTTTTTTTCTTCAGTTTGCAGGTACATACTCATGCCGATCGCATCTGCTTCGGGATGGAATTGTGTACCAATCATGTACTCGGAAAACCTGATGGCCATCACCGCTCTTTCCAATGGCACATGTGGCCTGTCTTTTTCTATACAAAGGATTTTGCCGCCCATTTTTTTGAGCTTATTATGAAAAGGCTGGATCACCTGGTAATCTCGGCTGTCAACAGCATAAAACGGATCATTTAATCCAGAGAATACTATTTCATCTTTCCCATCATGCAGAAGATGGATAGGAAAAACGCCAAATGCTGTCGATCTTCTTTTGGTAACGTTAGCAATTTTATGATGCCTGCACACCAACTGAAAGGAGTGGCAAATCAGGAAGATATATTTTTTGGCAGGATGCGCCGGGTCATTGTTCCACTTTTCCACCTGTTGCAACCAGTGGAAATATTTATTCTCCCATTCACTCCCCTCACTGTCTATCGGACTGCCCGGTCCTCCGCTGGAAATATAAATATCATAATCGAGGCCCGGTACTTCCTGGTTATTACGGACTTCAAACTCGTCCCACTCGATTTCCAACTGGTTGGCTTCACCATATTGATTGAGTATTTCCCTGATACAACGCATGCCCTGGTTTGTTACCCCGGCATATAAATCAAGGATTGCTACTTTGATAATTCTTTTCTCCCTCATAAAAATATCGGGCAAATTTACAATTTTCATGGGTAATGACTTTTCCCTCAGGGTCTTTTATAACGTTTCCCGGGGTGTAAAATGATATTGATGTGTATTTTTTTTGACAGAATTCAACAATTTACCCCTCGGATAAATGAAAAATCCTACATTTCAGCTGGTATTTGTACCTGTTTAATCTTTCAACCAAAAGCCTTATTGCATGAATTTCAATTCGCTGTTTTTATGTTCAGCTATGCTTACTGTTATATTCAGTTGTAATACCAATACTACGGTAAGCGAAAAGAATGCCCCCGATTTTCAAACTTATTTCGCCTCCAGCGATACCGGTGTGTTATCAGCAGGTATTAAGATGATTCCGATTACAACTCCGGTGGGGACATTCAAAGTATGGACAAAAAGATTCGGCAATAATCCACGCATTAAAGTTTTATTGCTGCATGGCGGCCCCGCAATGACTCACGAGTACATGGAATGTTTTGAAAGTTTCTTCCCTCAGCAGGGATTTGAATTTTATGAATATGATCAGCTGGGTTCGTATTATTCTGATCAACCTACCGACAGCAGCCTTTGGACTACTGAGCGTTTTGTAGAAGAAGTGGAACAGGTTCGTGTGGCTTTGGGGTTGAGTAAGGATAACTTTTATCTCCTCGGTAATTCATGGGGCGGAATATTGGCAATTGATTATGCACTCAAATATCAGCAACACCTGAAAGGATTAATCATTTGCAATATGATGGCGAGCGCGAGTGAGTATGGTCGTTATGCAGATGAAGTGCTGGCTAAGCAAATGCCTGCAGCTGTGGTGGATTCTATCAACGCAATGGAGGCTCGTGGAGCTACGGGGGACCCTAAGTACATGGATTTATTACTCCCCAATTTTTATAATCAGCATCTGTGTCGTTTGCCAGTGTGGCCCGATCCTTTTATTCGTACGATGAAACACGCCAATACTGCAGTGTATACAATGATGCAGGGGCCTTCAGAATTTGGCATTTCCGGAAGACTGGCAACATGGGAAAGAAAGGACGATCTTCCAAAAATCACAGTTCCGGTTCTCACCGTTGGCGCAAAACACGATACTATGGATCCGGAACATATGAAATGGATGAGTACTCAGGTGAAAGATGGTCAATATCTCTATTGTCCAAACGGATCTCATCTGGCGATGTGGGACGATCAACAGGTATTCATGAACGGTGTGATCAGCTTCATCAAAGCAATTGATCAGCGCAGTAAATAGTTTTCATTAAAAAGTGCCGAGGAACTGTGAATGAATATAGTCGGCGACACTAACCAGGTTTTTTGTTCCTTCAAAAACCTCGAGCTGCCTGTCGGCACCGGTACCTTTGTCGAGAATTTTTTGAACGAGTTGTAAACCACCCCTTGCACCAATTTCGTCGGCAACATCATCAACAAAATCGAGCAATTCGTAGATCAGTACGCGGGTATTCACTTCTTCTTCCTTTCCAAAATCTATCATCCTGCCATCGATACCGTAGCGTGATGCACGCCATTTATTTTCATTGACTAGCGCACGGGGATAGATGATGAAGTTTAGGTTCTGAGATTTGAGCTTGAATAATTTTACGCAGATACACTGGAACAAAGCAGTAATAGCAATGGTTTCATCAACCGTCATTGGCACATCACAAATCCTGAATTCCACTGTGCCAAAAAACGGATGCACCCGAAGGTCCCACCATATTTTTTTTGCATTGTCGATACAGTTTGTTTTGATAAGAATGTTCACATAGCTTTCGTACGCGCCATAGCTATCAAAATAATCGGGTATACCTGTACGTGGGAATTTATCAAATACTTTTGTTCTGAATGATTTGAAACCGGTTTTTCTTCCCTCCCAGAATGGTGAGTTGGTACTCAGTGCAAACACATGCGGTAAAAAGTAACGCGCTGAGTTGGCAATATGAATAGCCATTTCTTTTGATGGCATGCCTACGTGTACATGGAGTCCGAAAATCAGGTTGCTCCGTGCGGCTTCCTGCATTTCGTTTACGATTTCAGCATAGCGTGCATGATCAGTAATCAACTGACTTTCCCAATGACTGAATGGATGTGTACCCGCTCCACCCATCCAAAGGCCGAGGTCGCCGGCTACTTTAGAAATAGTTTGTCTCAGCAGGAAAACATCTTTATAGGCTTCTTCTATATTCTGACAGATATCTGTTCCCACCTCCACAACGGCCTGGTGCATTTCGGCCTTCACTTTATCTTTAATGATCTTCTGGCCTTCCGTTACAATTTTCTGTTCATGGCTTTTGAGCTCCCTGGTTACCGGATCCATTACCATGTATTCTTCTTCCACGCCGATTGTGAAATGCTTGTAGTTAATATTTGCCATTCAAAGTTGTTTTGTTTGGGTTAGCTTTTCCAGCCAATTATATTTCGGGTGATTTTTTTGAATTCAATATTGTCTTCTGCCACTATTTCAAGTAAGAAGTGAGCAGTAAGCAGTATGCAGGATACAGCCATACTATTACCTATTCACATTTTCATTCCAAGAGGAGTTGTTCACTTCACACTTCGCACTTCATACTTCGCACTTCTTTACTCATTTCTCCAGCTAAAGCTGGAGGCAATTGAAAATGGTTGAGTATCCACAGCCGCCCCTCCGGGCAACGGCTGTTAACTTACAACTTGCAACAAAAAACCAGCTACCAGTATTGGCTGTTCACTTCATACTTCGCACTTCAAAATAATGGAAGTCCTGCTGCACTGCGAGTAATATATTCGCCCCAGCTAAGATTATCTTTTCCTGGTTTATGTGCTTTTGCCCGTTCAATTGCATAATTGGCCATGGTTTCCACCACCCATGCAAAGTTTTCTTCACCCACACTTTTGATTTCAGCATCAGGAGCTGGATTACAGAAATCAATGGCATAAGGAACGCCATCCCGCAGCGCGAGTTCCACTGTATTGAAATCATACCCCAGGTATTTATTGATCCGCAGAACGATGTCTTCCATTTGCTTCAGACGTTCGGGCGACGGTGCAAAATCGGCCACGTAACGGAGATGATGGGGATTGCGTGGCTCGTAAGGCATAATCCGCACGTGTTTGCGCCCGATGCAGTAACATCTGTAATATTCTTCAAAAACAATCTCTTCCTGCAGCAGCATTACAAGCTGGCCTGTTTCAGCATGTTTTTCAAAAAAGTCTTCAATGGAATCCAGGCGATACACATTTTTCCATCCTCCACCGGCAAAGGGTTTCATATATGCCGGAAAGCCGACGTATTTAAATATCTTCTCCCAATCAAGCGGATAAGCAAGATTGCTGAAGGAATCGCCGGATGTATCATCGGGCAGATCCCTTGAAGGCAGTATAACGGTTTTGGGTACCGGAACATCAATTTTTGTAGCCAGTGCATTATTAAAAAATTTTTCATCGGCACTCCACCAGAAGGGATTATTAATGACTGCCGTTCCTGAAATAGCGGCATTTTTAAGGAAGGCCCTGTAAAATGGAACGTCCTGGGAAATACGGTCAACAATAACTGCATACCCTGAATCTTCACCCTGTGCCACCTGATCGATACTTACGGGCTCCGCAACTATTCCTTCAACGTTTTTGCTGTTGATACGTTCTACAAATGCATTAGGGAACGACCTTTCTTTTCCGAATAAGATTCCAATCTTTTTCATACCTGAAATTTATTTATTCAACTGATTGCGGTAATGGCTGAAGAGGATATTGAAGACATGAGGATAAAGTTTTAATACAGCAGATATGCATTTATGCGCCGATTGCTGATAAACAATTGCTCCCTGATCAAATATATTTTTTAAGCTTCATACAACCAAAAATGAATAAAATTTCGAAACCACATACCAGATTGCGCCTTTTTTTGTTTTAGCCTATATTTGAACGAATGGAAAATGGAAAAAGAGAACATACTGCCGGGTTTGATGTACGGGTGATTAATACTTCCATTGCTTCCCAAAAATTAAAGAGAGAGGTCAAAATTGATTTTTATTTGCCTAAAGGGTTAAACTTTACTGACGCAGTGAGTTTATTACTGATTAATGATGGACAGGATTTAGTGACAATGGATTTCCCTGCGATCATACAGTATGTATATAATATGCACGAGATAAGGCCTTTTATTGCAGTAGGTATACATGCGGGTAAAGACAGGAAAAATGAATATGGTACCGCCCGGAAAAAAGACTTTAAAAATCGTGGCGCGAAAGCGATTGAATATACCCATTTTGTTTTTGAAGAACTGATTCCCTTTATCAGAAAAGAATCGGGTTTTTCAGAATTCAGGGAAAAAATATTTGCTGGATTTTCATTAGGCGGATTGATGGCAATGGATATTGTATGGAGCCATCCATATGAATTTTCTAAAGTTGGCGTGTTCAGTGGTTCCTTCTGGTGGAGAAGCGTGGGTCTTGATGAAGGTTATGTGGAAGATACAGATCGTATCATGCACAGTTTGGTTAGACATGGACAGTTTGCACCATGGTTAAAATTTTATTTTCAAACAGGGTTGCTGGATGAAATAGCAGATCGGAATAATAACGGCATAATTGATTCAATTGATGATACGCTTGGATTAATCGATGAGCTAAAGAATAAAGGATACAAGAACGAGGATATTAAATATATTGAATTGGCAGATGGCCGTCATGATGTTCCTACATGGGGTAGGGCCATGCCGGAATTTTTAATCTGGGCACTTGAAAACTAGGTAGACGGTAGGCAGTAGAGAACAGCCAATACAAGGGTAGGCAGACAGTAGACGGTAGGCAGTAGAGAACAGCCAATACAAAGAGAGTTACCTTTTGCAATTCAAAACAATTTTACTTAATCGGTTTGGTCGCCCTGAAAGGGCAGTCATATCCCAGCGATGGGCAACGCTCATCGAATCAAGTGCGAAGTACGAAGTGTGAGGTGGGAAGTGAGAACAGCCAATACAAGGGTAGGTAGACAGTAGACGGTAGACGGTAGAAAGTAGAAAACAGCCGTGCATAGCAGTGAAGTCATCATACTTTTTACTTCAGACTTTGTACTTCGGACCAGACTTTATTTCCCCAGGAAACTACTATACATCCAAACCAGTTTTTCCTGTGTTTTAATATAGTCACTCATCAAAGCATTGGTGCCTTCATCAGAATCTTTTTCAGAGATTTCAAGAATTTCTCTTTGCAGGACCAGTATGATTTTGAAGGATTCCAGAATTTCTTTTATCGCTTCGGTGCCATCGGAAACCAGCTTGCTTTCTTTAATAGCCGAAAGTTTGCTGTATTGTGAATAGTTATGAAGGGGAGTATGGCCTAACGTTAAAATCCGTTCAGCAACCTCATCGATTTTCAGCAACAGATCATTGTACAATTCTTCAAATTTTACATGAAGCTCAAAGAATTTCTCGCCTTTAATATTCCAATGAAATCCTCTGGTGTTCTGATAGAAAATTGAATAATGAGCAAGCAGTGAATTTAATTTTTCTGCGAGTTGCTGTGAATATGCTTTATCAAGTCCGATTGCAGTTGACTTTGCCATTGTATATGAATTATCACGTCATTTAAATATTTGTAAAGCTACCAAAATCTAAATCTCTGCACCACATTTTGTGTTATATAAAAGCGGAAACCTGATTCCTGTTTTTCTTTTGCATAATTCAGGTTACTGATTGACCTTTGTTTGATAAGTTTAAAGTATGACCCGGTTATCTGTAAATATCAATAAAATAGCAACGCTGAGAAACAGCCGTGGTGGCAACAATCCTGACGTAGTGAAGGCTGCGATCGATGTACAACGTTTTGAAGCAGATGGAGTGACCGTACATCCACGGCCAGACGAACGGCATATAAGATATAATGATGTGAGATCAATCAAACCGGTGGTTACTACAGAATTTAATATTGAGGGAAATTGCAGGGAGCAAAAATTTGTAGATCTTGTGCTGGAAGTGAAACCGCACCAGGTTACACTGGTGCCGGATACCGAAGGGCAACTTACATCCGATCATGGATGGGATACGCTCGCGCATAAAGATTACCTGATTGATATCATTAGTGTTTTTAAAAGAGAAGGAATCCGGACTTCTATCTTTTGTGACCCTGTTATTGAAATGGTGGAAGGCGCGGCTGCTACCGGTACCGACCGGATAGAATTGTATACCGCACAGTACGCCACCGATTATCTTGTCAATAAGGATCAGGCTATTGAATCTTACTATAATGCTGCCGAAAGAGCGAAGGAGTTGGGTTTGGGGCTCAACGCAGGGCATGATCTTGACATGCATAACCTCGCCTGGTTCTGTAAAAATATTCCCTGGCTTAATGAAGTGAGTATCGGCCATGCTTTAATATGCGACGCCATTTACCTTGGCCTGGAAAATGCCGTTCAGATTTATAAACGACAGCTGGTGTAATAAGCCATGGCGGGCTAAGATTTAAGTAATTCATTAACGTTATATATGCTATTTTCACCCTTTCTTAAATTAAAAAATGCCATGAACAAATTTTTGTCTTTTACGATGATTACTGCTTTTTTGGCTGTGAGCCTGAGCGCCTGTGCACAGGACGATAAAGATAAGAGGCCCAGTCCGCCGGTTAAAGCCACTGGTAAGGCAGGTAATACTTCAATTACTATAGATTATAGCGCACCATCTGTTAAAGGCCGTAAAATTTTCGGAGGATTGGAACCTTATGGCAAAGTGTGGAGAGCTGGGGCAAATGAAGCAACCGTTATTGAGTTCGATAATGATGTGAAAATTGAAGGCAAATCTTTGCCTAAAGGGAAATATGGTTTTTTTGCTATTCCTAATGAAAACGAATGGACATTGATCTTCAGCAAAACCTGGAATCAATGGGGCGCTTACCGTTACAAACAGGAAGATGACGCATTAAGGGTTAAAGTGAAACCCGCTAAAACTTCTGGTCTTACCGAGAAATTAGTCTATACCGTTAATGGAGGAAAAGTTACGCTCGCATGGGAAAACACTTCAGTGAGTTTTAACGTGCAGTAGTGTTGAATAAAAGTTTATTTGAAGCCAATCGTTTTACGGTTGGCTTTTTTTATGAGGTACGAAGTACGAAGGGCGAAGGGTGAAGTGAACAGCCTTCACGCGAAGTGAATATGTGAATGGGTCAATAGGTGAATACTGAATTGACTGGTGCCACAAATTTATATTGCCAACTTATCAGACTTTTTTGAACAGCAGTAACACGGAGATACACGGAGATTAATACAGGAGATTCACGGAGAAATCTTAATTATCGGTATAGATGTTCATTGACGTTTCACAATTCACGTTTCACGCAGGTGACGGCTGTTCACTTTGTACTTCGCACCTAGCATTTCACAGTTGTTTTAGATTCACCCATTGACTCATTCACCCATTCACTTCAGCAAAAAAAATCCGGAATATGCACGCATATTCCGGATTGTAAAATAAGACTTATCGATTAATAACGATAATGTTCTGCTTTGAACGGACCGGCCTGGCTGATGCCAAGATATTCGGCTTGTTCATTGGTCAGCTCTTCGAGTTCAACACCGATTTTTTTGAGATGTAAACGTGCAACTTTTTCATCAAGATGTTTTGGCAACACGTAAACT
>JANPJC010000002.1:0-53372 GCA_031425315.1 Chitinophagales bacterium | reverse complement strand
TCGCTTTTTTTTGCCGGTAAGGCGGGGAGGCGGTAAATAAGTTTGTGAAAGGCGCTTCGCTTTGAAGAAAACAAAGGAAAATGTTTTTAGAATAAGCGTAAATAATCTTCCCTTCTACACGCCTCCCCGGCTAAATTTTTTCTGCCGGTAAGGTAAATAAGTATTTGAAAGACGCTTCGCTTTGTTTTTTTTACCGGTAAGGCGGTAAGGCGGGAAAGAAATTTTGGAAGATGCTTAGCTTTGAAGAGAACAAAGGAAAAATATTTGTATACGTAAATAATCTTCCCGTCTACACGCCTCCCCGGCTATAATTTTTTTGTCGGTAAGGTAAATAAGTTTTTGAAAGACGCTTCGCTTTGTTTTTTTTGCCGGAAAGGACGGAAAGCTGCGGGAAAAGTTCCCGTGTATTCGTTCCCGTTCTCACCGTCTTACCGGCAAAAAAAAGCCCCGGGTGTAATTACAGCAGATTATATATGCCGGGCTTTAAGATGGATTACTAAAGAAAAAATCAGTAGTCTTTAGTTTTGTTTCGGTACCAACAGCAACCTTCAAAAGCTGAATTGAAAAACTAGCGTTATTTTTACAATTGATATGCATCCTCTCTTAGAACAGATTTTTATTAGTCGAAGTTTTATAAACTCAAAAAATGAAACTATAGAAGTACATTCTGAAACTTCGAAAGAGCAATGTGCCTTTTTGCAGCAGCTGATTGTGGAAAAGAAATATACCCGTTCAATAGAGATTGGCCTGGCATATGGTGTATCTTCTCTGGCAATTATCGAAGCAGTTGTTCAGAATGGTGGCAGGCATATGGCCATTGATCAGTTTCAGCAGGAAGTTTGGGGTGATAATGGACTGGAGCTGCTAAAACTTTCAGGCTTGAATAATCATTTCAATTTCCTTCAACAGTTTAGCTATCAGGCACTTCCTGTATTATTGGCGAAAGGTGAGCAATTCGATTTTGCATATATTGATTCCACCAAGCAAATGGATTGGCTGATGGTGGATTTTTTTTATCTGGACAGATTACTTGCCATTAATGGCATGATTGTTTTTGATGATGTAACCTGGCCGGGTATACGAAAATTACTGAGATATCTTAGTCGGTTCCCTTCTTATAAAGTCTATGCAACACTGCCGGAAAATAAACCAGCTGAAAAACCACGAACCTTTTTGAAATGGTTGTTAAAGAATGAAAAGACTAGAAAATTACTGAAGCAGGAATATCAGCAAACTGACTTTTCATTGGGTGTAAACTCGCATTGTGTGGCTTTATATAAGGTTGATGATGACAAAAGAAACTGGGATTGGCATGTGGATTTTTAAGATTGGCGCGATATTATATATATTCTACCTGAATCTAATACTCAGCAGATCGCCATACTCCTTTAGACTTATTGGCCGGTAAGGTATAAGTAAAACAAGATTAACAACGATTTACCTCCTAAACCGGATCAGGTAGAGTATTTGAATGCAGCGAATTGTACAAATCTTGTATCAACTGTACTGCTACTCGGCAATTCGGTTATCTATTAAAGTATGTAAAAAATAATGAAGACTTATTTCAGGTTATTATCTTTCGCCCGACCATTAAGCAAATATGCAGTACCATATATCTTATGTACCATTCTTGCTGTTGTTTTCAGCACCCTGAATTTAGCCCTGGTCGCACCACTTTTAACCACATTATTTAATTCGTCTGGTGTGGCCGCAGCGCCACCGAAACCATCAGGATTTTTAGATGTTTTTAATCAATTCAACTATTATTCATATCAGGCCAGTGAGCGGTTTGGAATATTTAAAACCTTGCAGATTGTTTGCGGCGTTATCATTTTTTCTGTTTTCATTGGCAATTTATTCCGATACCTCGCGCAGCGGATCATGGAAAACCTAAGAATTCACACATTGTTGAATTTACGAAAAGCAGTATTCGAAAATGTTATGAATCTCGACCTTGGCTACTTTAATAACGAAAGAAAAGGTGATATCATTTCGAAGGTTTCTTCCGATGTCCAGGTGGTTCAATATTCTGTCACGGGAACTTTGCAGGTGGTATTTAAAGAGCCTTTAACACTGATTGCTTATCTGGTAACATTATTTATCATTTCGTATAAGCTTACGCTTGTGTCGATGTTGATTATTCCTATTGCGGGATTGGTAATCGCACGAATTGTAAAGAGATTAAAAAAAGATGCAACAGAATCCCATGTTTCTTATGGCATGATGATTAGTTACCTCGACGAAGCTTTAAATGGCATCAGGGTGATCAAAGGGTTTAATGCCATGGGTTTTATTACAAAAAGATTCCAGAAAGAAAATGAAAAATATTCCTCAATTATCCGGTCGATGGCAAAAAGACAGCAGCTGGCATCACCCGTTTCAGAGTCACTTGGTGTACTGATGGTAGCCGGCATTGTTTTATATGGTGGATCATTAGTACTGTCTGGAAATGATGGGTTAAATGCAGCGAATTTTATCGCTTATATCGCAATATTCTCACAGATTATGCGGCCTGCAAAAGCAATAACAGATGCCTTTAGCAATATTCATTCCGGTTTGGCAGCTGGTGAACGTGTGTTGGGATTAATTGACGAAAAAGCAGTTATAAAAGATACACCAGGTGCAAAGCCGCTTGAAATTTTCAAAGATTCAATTCAATTTGAAAATGTATCTTTCAGTTATACAGACCGGGAAGTATTACAAGGTGTTAATCTCCAGATTAAAAAAGGAAACACTGTGGCACTGGTCGGTCCTTCGGGTGGTGGGAAAACTACCCTAATTGATATGATTCCCCGGTTTATACAACCGGGAATGGGTAGAATCCTGATCGACGGGAATGACATCCAATCTTATCTTTTACATTCACTGCGCTCGAATCTCGGTATTGTAGGCCAGGATTCTATTCTCTTCAACGATTCCATATTTAATAACATTGCTTTTGGACAGTCAGGCATATCAATTGATGAGGTAATCCAGGCGGCTGTTATTGCAAATGCTCACGATTTTATCCTTGCCACAGAAAAAGGGTACGAAACCAATATTGGTGATCGTGGCGTAAAATTATCCGGCGGACAAAGGCAAAGGATTTGTATTGCAAGGGCGGTATTGAAAAATCCGCCGATCATGTTACTGGACGAAGCAACGTCTGCGTTGGATACTGAATCAGAGAAAAATGTACAGGAAGCTATAAATAATTTGATGAAGCAACGGACGAGTGTAATAATCGCTCATAGGCTAAGTACGATACAACATGCTGACCTGATTGTAGTGCTAGACAGAGGTGTAATTGCGGAGCAGGGAACGTATGTTGAACTGATGGCCAAAGCAGGACTTTTCAGAAGATTGGTTGAAATGCAAACTTTTGAAACTTCTGGTGGGCCTGGTTAATAATTTGATTTGTACTCTGGAATCTGAAATACACCTTATATGATTAATGAGAGATTAAAGATTGGATTGCTGATAGCAACCTATAATTGGCCGAAAGCACTGCACCTCGTTCTCAACAGTATTTTAAAACAGTCCCGTTTACCTGATGAAATATTAATCGGGGATGATGGTTCGAAAACAGAAACCTGGAATATCATTGAACAATTCAGTAAGTATGTAAATATTCCTATTATTTACGAATGGCAGGAAGATCACGGATTTAGAAAAAGCATTGTACTAAATAAAGTGATGAAAAAATCGACTGCTGATTACATCATCCAGATTGATGGTGATATTATCATGCATCCCAATTTTATTGAGGATCATATCAGGCATGCACAGGTGTTTACCTTCGTTCAGGGTTGCAGAACTTTAATCAGCGATACAAAAACGCAGTCATTACTTGCTGGTGAAAGAGTGAACATCAATTGGTATAATGCCGGCATTCAAAATCGATTGAATGCATTTCGCTTTCCAACTTTATCATTTTTGTTTCAGTCGACATCAAATACCTACAAGAATATAAAAGCCTGCAATATTGCTTACTGGCGCCAGGATTTTATTGAAGTTAACGGCTACGATAATTCATTTAATGGCTGGGGATGGGAGGATGATGAATTTGCTGCCCGCCTGATTCATAAAGGGATTATGAAAAAAAGATTGAAGCTGTCTGCTGTTTGTTATCATCTTGATCACCCTATTCATTCGCGTTATCATGTACACAAAAATGAAGGGATATATTTTCAAACAGTGCAGTTGAGGCGCATCATGGCTGAAAACGGACTGGCGCAGGTTTAGATGAATTTCCAGATAAGGATCGCCAGCGCAGCATATAGTATCCATTTCGCAATCCGATATGTATTGGTTCGGTAGAAATTAATTTTTCGGATAGTACCGTCGTCATGAAATCGCTGGCCTATCAGGTCAAATCTGCCTCGCAAAATTTTCCCCCATAATACACCGGTTTCCTGAGACAGACGGAGCAACATCACATAGAAGGCTACCTGTAATCCGGATTGGGGTTGCCTTTTATGTGTTTGTATAATGTTGGCTATAAATTCTATGATAACAACCCCCGCAAAAATTAGTGGAGTGGTAATCAGATATACAGGGCAAAATAAAGCGATAACGATACCAGCTAATATCAGCAGTAATAAGGTTTCCGGTGTATTTAAAAAGTCGCGGTAAGTATGTGCTTTATTCAATTGCCCCAGCCAGCTGTTTCCCAATCCATACCTGAACGGTTTTTTGTATTCTGGCTTTTCTTCATTCCACCATGGATGCACAACTGCCGCATGAGGCAAGGTTTTGAGATTCCGATAATTATTCCGTTTGCGCAATCTTAGAAAAAAATCTACGTCTTCACCTCCTCCTGATTTAGGAAATTGTGGCGAAAAAAGTACTTCACCCAGTGCCGACCGACGTATCATAATATTTGCCGTAGCACCCCATGCAAAAAAATCTTTCCTTTTTGCAATTGAAAAAATATCCATAGCGCCACTTGCAATAATTGCTTTACTAAATCTGGTAGTGGGAGGAGGTAATTCAATGAAACCTATAAAACCTGTTTCCTGCGGATATGCCGAAACTGCGTCGGCATAAGTATTGAGTAAAAGAGGTGAAACAATAACGTCATCATCCAGCAATAATATCCAATCTCCTTTGCCACTTCTAATGCCAACATTCCTGGACATCGCTGCGCCAAGATTAGTCTCATTAAATATCAGATGGGTTTTTGTTTTTTTGATTAGCTCATTCATCTCCTGCGAAGGCTTAATTCCAGACTGATCAACAACAATAAAAAAATTTACAGTTACCCAATCCGGATGCTGCAATTGGAGAATAAGTGTCAATAGTTTTTCATTAAAACGATAAGATGGTACTACCACGTCGATGCTGGTCTGCACTTTTTCTTTCATCTTAATTTTTTTCGAGATATTTTTTCTTCCATTTCTTAAACCTTAATCTCAGATAAACAGCCACCCCCATGCTTTCTTTTACAATCTGCGGTTTCTCTTTCTCAAATACTTCATCTTTGTTTTGTGAAGAAAATCCAGTGACGTTGTATTTTGCGATAAGGATGGGAAAATGTTTTTTTTGAAAATGGCTATCACCCCATACCCGTATATTCAAAGCATAGTCTGCAAATACCCTGTACTTAAGGTCGTAATGATATTTCTGAAAGACTGCAGCAGGGTATAGTATTACCTGGTGATTCATGCAATGTTTGGCCAGTCTGTAAGTTGAAAATTGTCCGGTGAGTAATTCAAAATCAACCGGATCAGGAGAATAGTGAAATGGTTCGCTATCACCGTAATAGACTGTATTTTCGTCATTCATTTTAGAAGCCAATACACTGAAGCCCGGTAACAATTGATCATCTGCTCCCATAAAATATAGCCATTTGCCCGCAGCCATTTTGCAGCCTTTATTGAGTGCATCATAAATTCCCTTGTCGGGTGCTGAAATATATTGCAAAGGTTTGGCAGAAAATGCATTGACAATTTTAATTGTTTCATCGTTGCTGCCACCATCAATAATTATTACTTCAATTGAAGAGAACGACTGTGCGGCAATTGAATCCATGCAGTGCTGTAAAAATGCAGCTGCATTGTATGTAGCGATGATGATGCTTATGAGCGGCTTTTTGATTTCGCTTTCCATTTTGAATATTGGCAAATGTACAAATAGTATGAGTTATATACCGACAGGCATTGCAGGGTGTGAGATAAGGTTTAAATTGTATGCAGGTATTATACTGATAAAAATAGTTTGAAAAAGTATGAATGAAAATTCATTGACAGAAGGCGTTACTGTGATTATTTGTACATATAATGGTGCGTTGAGAATTTCTGAAACTTTAAAACACCTTGCGCAGCAGCAATTTCCCATACCCATCTCGTGGGAAGTTATTGTTGTCGATAACGCTTCAGTTGATGAAACAACTCAAGTCGTAAATGAAACCTGGCACTCACTTAATACAAATGTTAAATTCAATATTCTGTTTGAAAAGAATCCCGGGAAAATTAATGCCCTGCAACGTGGTGTGTCTGCAGCTTGTCATTCATATTTTATTATTTGTGACGACGATAACAGGTTAGCCAGCGATTATGTGTACAGGATGTATCAGATACTGCAGTCCAATAATAAAATAGGTGCGGCGGGTGGCTCCAGTATTGCTGTTACGGATGATAAATTACCGGGTTGGTTCGAAGAATACAGTACACATTATGCGATAGGCAGGCAGGCATTGGATTCCGGTGATATCACCTCCAGAGGTTACTTGTGGGGTGCAGGAACCGGCTCGCGTACTGCTGTATTTCGCGAATGGTATCCTCGGTTTCCATCTCTCCTGACTGGAAGAAGGGAAGGAAAATTGCTGGCAGGAGAGGATGCAGAATATTGTTCCAGGTTGATATTAAAAGGGTATTCGTTATACTATGATGATAAGCTTTTCTTTAAACATTATATACCGGCCTATCGCCTCACGACTACATACAGAGATGGAGTGTTGGAAGGCATCAATCAATCGATGAAGGTTATTGATAAATATTTTTTGGCTGAACATATGCGGTCGAAACTTAGAAGAAATGAATTCAACAGACTAAGATTGCTGGCATTGACACCTTTTAGAATTCATTTATCTGGAACAAAACAAAAGAAAGAGAGGGAAAAAAATAAGCTTCAATTTCTTTTACCCTTTTCAAAAGTAACGGATCCCGATATTAAGTTAATCAGGCAATTTTTAAGCTGGCTATAACATTAGATTTGAATATGATTCACGGCAACAGTGCGTAAAGACTAATTTTGGAAATATGATTACAGTGACTAAACCTTTACTGCCACCATTTGATCAGTTCATGGTATATGTGAAGGGTATTTATGAGCGCAACTGGCTTACCAATAATGGTCCGCTGGTAATAGAGCTTGAAGAAAAGTTGAAAGCGGAATTAAAAGTTCCACACCTGCTTTTTCTTTCGAATGGAACTACGGCACTACAGATAGCGATAAAAGCACTAGAGCTTAAAGGTGAAATCATCACTACGCCCTTTTCTTATATTGCCACCACCTCTGGTATTTTATGGGAAGGGTGTACACCTGTATACGCTGATATCGATCCGTTTACTTTGAATATTGATCCTGCCGCAATAGCTTCTAAAATCACTTCACGTACGGTTGCCATACTTGCCACTCACGTTTATGGTAACGCCTGCGATATCGATGCTATTCAGAAGATTGCTGAAGCAAATAATCTGAAAGTTATTTATGATGGCGCCCATTGTTTTGGTACAAAGTATAAGGGCAAGTCGATTTTGGAATATGGTGATATCAGCACCATTAGCTTTCATGCAACAAAAATATTTAATACAGCAGAAGGTGGTGCGGTCATGACCAGTTCACCTGAATTAAATACTAAAATGGAGTTTCTCCGCAACTTCGGACATAACGGTCCGGGTATATTTGAAGAGGTGGGGATCAACGGTAAAAACTCGGAGATTCATGCTGCATTTGGATTGGCGGGGCTTCCATTTATCGGAAACGTAGCTGAAAGAATGAAACATTTGTCTGGAGTGTATGATGCGGAACTGGCAGGTGTAAATATTTCAAAGCCTTCAATCACGGAACATTGCATTTATAATCATGCTTACTATGCCGTTATTTTTCCGACAGAGTACAGCTTACTGCAGGTTTTTTCTGCACTGGAAAAAAATGAGATTTTTGCAAGAAGATATTTTTATCCGTCGCTCAACCGATTGCAGTTTGTAACACCATCATCTATGCCGGTAGCGGAAGATATATCAAAACGGGTATTATGTTTGCCTTTGTATTTCGACCTTTCAGAAAAGGATATAATCAGAATTTGCAACGTCATAAGGAGTAACTGTGAATAAAGACCGATTGACATTAGGCATCATGCAGCCGTATATTTTTCCTTATATCGGCTATTTCCAATATATAGCAGCGACTGAAGTTTTTGTATTGTATAATGATGTGGCCTTCATTAAACAGGGCTGGGTGAACCGGAACCAAATATTAGTCGAAGGTAAAGCACATCTTTTTTCCATTCCTGTGCGGGCAATCAGTTCCTTCAAAAAAATAAAAGATACTGAATTGCAAGATGAACAGTATGCAAAATGGAGAAAGAAATTCCTGATTACTTTAAAACATCAATATAAAAACGCTCCCTGTTTTTCAACAACTTACCCTTTAATTGAAAATATTCTAAATGCATCTCATCAAACTATAAATGACCTGGCAACAAAAAGTATATTGGATATTTGTAAGTGCCTCGGCATTGGAAATAACCTACTGTTAAGCCCTGATCAATTTGATAATAGCCATTTGGAGGGAGAAGAGCGGATTATCAATATATGCGAAAAGGTGAACGCCGGTATTTACATAAATCCCATTGGTGGAATTAATTTATACGGTAAGAAAAATTTCGCAGAGAAGGGAATTGTGCTGAAATTCATTAAAAGTAAGTTGCCAGCCTATCAGCAATTTAATCAAGACTTTGTACCATCATTGTCAATTATTGATGTATTAATGTTTAATTCAATTGAGCAGATCAGCAATATGCTAAACGAATATGAATTTCTATGAGTGCGATAGGAGGATATTTTGAGTGGGAGGCAGGAAATGGGATGGCACATTATCATCCTGATGCGTTGCAATTAAATACTGCAAGAAATGCGTTGTATTGTATCCTTCAAGCGCGATCATATTCCAAAGTTTATCTTCCCGAATACATTTGCGATGTGCTACTTCAGCCTATCGAACGATCATGCGTTACTGTTGAGTATTATCGGTTGAATAAAATACTGGAACCTGATTTGGATGTAGAAACCATAGATCCAAATGCATTATTTCTGTATACCAATTATTTTGGATTAAGAGGCGATACAGTTTTCAACTTATCGCGCGCCATTAAAAATCTTGTTATTGACAATGCGCAGGCTTTTTTCGCAAAACCATTGCCGGGTGTGAATACTCTATATTCTCCGAGGAAGTTTTTTGGCGTACCTGATGGCGCTTTTTTATATGCAGAAGATATTGATGTCAGTAATCTTCCGTTAGACATTTCCTACGACAGATGTGCGCACCTGCTAAAGAGATTAGATGTATCTGCGGAAGCAGGATTTAATGATTTTAAAAAAAATGAAGATACGCTGGGTAATCTGCCGCCATGCAGGATGTCAGTACTAACATCAGAGATACTTTCAAATATTGATTATGCTGCTGTCGCGCAAAAAAGAAGATCGAATTACGAATATCTGGCTATTCACCTTGATCAATATAATGAAGTTAGGTTTGACCTGACTGAAGATGCGGTGCCGATGTGTTATCCTTTTTTACAGGCTGAGGCAACTTTATATGATAAACTGGTACAGCATTCAGTATTTATTCCAAGGCTCTGGCCACATTTATTATTATCAGATAAGAAAGATTCAGTAGCATTTTTGTATGCGAGCAGTATGTTGGCTCTCCCAATTGATCAGCGTTTACAAACCAGAGACCTCGACAGCATCATTAAATTAATTAAATGAAGAAGGTAATATTTATCGGTAACCGCGTAAATGTGCTCAATATACTTTTGGAACATAAAACAACTTATTCTTTTGAAAAGATTTGGGTGCTGGAGGATAGCCCTCTTTATGAAATGATGTCAATGCAAAACATCGACTATCAACTTTTTAATGAGAAAAAAGAATCGAGGAAAATGGTATTGCAGTATTTAAAGGATTCAGCATTTGATATACTTGTTTCAAATGGCTGCCCTTTCAAATTACCGATAAGAGAGATGAAAATAAATAATCCTGGCGCTCTTTTGCTTAATGTTCATCCAACCTATCTGCCTCATTTGAAAGGCAAAACACCGTTGAACGGTGTGGTGTTACTCCAGTATCAGTTTATCGGTGCTACAGTTCACTATATGGATGAAGGCATCGATTCCGGAAATATTATTAGCCAGGAGAAAGTGGATTTGAATAATCAAATTGATCTTGGATTAATTTATTACATGTCTTTTCAGCTGGAGGGAATTGCGTTTAGAAAAGCATTATCAATCCTTGAAGAAAATAAATTCAATTTCGAAGGGATAAAACAGGAAGAGGGAGGTTCTGTATTTAACAGATCTTTTGAACTTTTTTCACCAGACTTTTATGTTGACGGAACTGAGCTCATAGTAAGGAAAGTGAATGCGGTGGGCATTACCACACAGGGTGTCAGGTATTGTTTTGATAACATAGAATATGTCCTTTTTGAAGCAATGGCAGTGGATCATCCGTGGTTATTAGAGCATTTCAAAAATGCCGAACCTGGAGATACGGTATTGAAATATAGCAATAAACTTTTGGTAAAAACCGTGGATGGCCTGATTAAGTTTACCTGTAGAAAATATAAGTCATGAAGCCACTGGTAAGTGTATTGATGCTCGTTTATAATCATGAGAAATATCTAAGTGCTGCGCTCGACAGTATTCTTATGCAGAAGCGTGATTTCCCAATTGAAATTGTGATCGGTGATGATTGCTCTACCGATGATTCCTTTAAAATTTTAGAACAATATCAATCAGCATATCCTGAAATAATAAGAGTTATTCGTCATAGTAAAAACATAGGCGCGATGAATAATCACAAGCAGACTATGACTGCTTGCAGCGGTGAGTATGTTGCGATATGTGAAGGGGACGATTATTGGACAGATGCTGAAAAGTTGAAAATGCAGGTGGATACTATGGAAGCGAAACCTGGATTAAGCTTCTGTTGCCATCGCGTTGATTATTACTATGAGGACCTAAAGAAAACCGAAAGTTGGGGAGCTGAATATTTTACAAATGGAAATCAGTATAGAGAAATTACACTCGATACATTATTTGAACCTTACCTAATCCGGACTGTTTCGGTGTTGTACAGAGCCTCAATGATCGATAATGATATTGCTGTGAAGCAGGATTATTTTAAAGATCTTTTTCTCTTTTCAATGTTGCTTTCAAATGGAAATGCTGTTTTTATTTATCGTGTGATGGCAGTATATAGAATTCATGGACAG
The DNA here is from genome assembly GCA_031425315.1 of Chitinophagales bacterium. Classification (GTDB taxonomy): domain Bacteria; phylum Bacteroidota; class Bacteroidia; order Chitinophagales; family Chitinophagaceae; genus Pollutibacter. Next base: position 41,894 of record JANPJC010000002.1, on the reverse strand, counting down.
GGGATATGGTCGGGGCAAGGTGATGTGAAAAACCTGGAGTCAAATGTGAAAACAGCGGTGAGTATGACGCGGTATTTTCAGGGAAAATTTAAAGTGGTGGATGATTACGCATTTGTTCAGTCATCTAATTTACTTAACCTGTTGCATCAACAACAAGCACCCAGGAATCATCAGCTTATTTCGTGGGTGTCTCATCAGCTTATTTTTCAATTAAATGGAAAACTATCATTCACTAAAAAACTTCGTTACAGTTGGTATTGGATAACTGCTTTAATAAAATAATTGGATAGACAAAAAAATAGATAACGCTTCATGTTGTGAAGGGGTTATCTATTTATAATAAAATCTGTATTGTCTTTTGCAATGCCAGTATCTAACCAGTCAGTTTATTTTTTCGCATGCAAATTTTGGAACAGGTAGAAAAGGCCAACCTGGAATACACTATTCCTTAAATCAGTTCCACCAATTTCATTGATTTTACTGATACCGAGATTATAACGCGCATCCAAACCAAAACCTGACGGGAACAAAAAGCCGGCACCAAATGCCCATGAAAAATCCACAGGTTTAAAAGAATCGTTTATATTATTATTGACGCCCTCATTCACTTTAGATCTTGCTTTTATGAGAAATCCTAATTGGGGACCAGTTTCCACACGAAAACCTGAACCCGTCATAAACTGGACAAGAAACGGCACATTCAGATAATCAAGTTTTGTGATATAATCATTACCACTATTGCTGTACTTCGCACCCTGTCCTGAAAAAACCAACTCAGGTTGTAAAGCCCATCGATCAGTAAGGTGAATGTGCGCGACCCCACCCGTATGAAACGAAACCCGGGGATTGTAGTCAAAATTATCACCCATAATGTTCGATACGTTTAATCCACCTTTAAGACCTAAGCGCACATGTGTTTGAGAAAAAACTAAGACACTTGAAAATGTCAGGATTGCAATAAAAAATAACTTTTTCATAAAGAGAGAGTGTTTAATCCTTTGGGCTAAAACATCGTGCCACGATATCAACTTAATTTCAGTTTAAGTGGATGTACTTAGTTCAGGAAAGCGTGAAAAAAGCAATTGAACACTCTATCAACCGTAACCTTGTTTTTTGTAAGTGTTAAAATTTATTGCAGTTATGATAAATATTTCATCTTTTGATTAATCCACAAAGCACCGTCTGCCAGCATTGCGCCATTTACATTTCTGAAAATCCGGCGTTTATTTTGAGCTGCAATTTTTTGCTTCACTTCATTATCAAAATGGTAGGATACTTTTCTAAAATTCTTTTTGGGATTGAATTTATCTGATGGGGAAATTGATAGGAGCTGCGATGCTATCTTTATTATCTTCTGCAACCCATAAATTAAATGAACTTATAAGATTTACAAATGCTTTCGGGTCAGTTATAACTGTAAAGCTCTTTGTTGCAGCTTATTCCAGCTCCCATTGCTTCTTATGTTTTTCATAAGCTTTCTTATACTTCTTGTCCCGCTTTAATCCGGCAGTAGATAATACACCTGATAGCAATGTTTTCACCCAGTAAGTAACAAAAAACTTTTCTTTGTCCCTTTCTGAATACATAAGGTATGTTCGACTATTATTTTTCCTGAGTACCAAACTGTTCGCCAGCCAGTTTTCTACATTAAGGAGGAATGTTGTTTTCTCAGGGTTTTCTTTGCTGAGTAATTTTACCCTCAATTTTTTATAGTGAAAGTTCATATTACCATATGCAGCATATTGATTCCCTTTCCATTCGGCATATAATGTATCTGCATTTCCATTTGCTACCGCAATATTTGCGAGAGGGTTTGTGATTGGACTGAAGTCTGGCAATTGCATTTTTGAAACTCTTGCCTTCATTTCAAATTTTGATTTCTCTCCATACAATTCATTATACTGAACTTCTCTCAAAAAGTAGTTATTCAATATGCGCGCATTCGCTTTCAGTTGGAAAGAGCCTTCTGGCTTGTCAAGATTAGAAATTCCGGTGATTAATGCATTAAGATCGGTGATAGGAATGACGCCTTTTCTTTTTGTCTTTTCGCCAATTTGTGTAATAATAATCGAAGACTTTTTTATTTCCACTGTGTCAACGATTAGTGGTAAACTTACATTGTCGATCATCTGCGTAGGCATTGGCTTTTCTATACCGTGTTGAAAAGGTTTTCTTTTATCTTTTGTAGTGTTAAGCTGAATGCCGGATACTGTCAATTTTTGAACACGCAACATTGAGTCTGTATCGGTATGCGTATAATCGAGCCCTTCAATTTGTAGAAGATCACCGGTAAGCGTGATATAGTCTTTTTGCCATTTGGTTACTGCCGACCAATCATCGTAGCCCAGCCTTGGCATCACGCTGAATTCATTTATTACCAGCATTTGCCTGTTTCTTTTATTCCAGCTCACTTCTTTCGCGTTAACATGGCCATTTCTATGAATATAGTTTATGCCATTTGCAGTAACGCTAAAATGATTTGTCATTTTTTTTAATGGCAGCTTTTCGCCAGCAGTGAATACAAATTTGGGTTCTCTATAATTGCCGGAAACCATATTCACTTTCAAATGGGTACTATCATCCCTGCGATAAGCGGCTGAAGCATCCGACCATTCAACAGTAACCCCTCCTGATATTTTAGCAAGTTTATCCCGTTTCATTTTTATGTTTCCTCCCACAATTTCGATTTCTGCTGTAGGAATCTCTGATTGAAATTTGTGCTGGTTGATAATTATAGCAGTTCCTGATAAAGTGAGATCTTCAAAGTTGATTGAAGGCGAGTATCCTGATGGAATTTTTAAATTGCGGAGATTGAGATCTGCCCTAAGCCTTACATTCGGGCTATCTGCTCTTGTTAAATCCGTAAATTGTAGTTGCGCATTGATGATGTTCAGCGCCGCAATGGAAAAAGGAGAATTTAATTTAAAAACTCTCGGATCTTCATCACTGAAATTATTTTTTTTGATTACAGTTACAGTGGGATCACTCAATCTGATATCCCGGAATACTAACTCTTGCGGCCTGGTTGTTCGGATAGCGGTGCCGATCGATGCAGAGGGCAGTGCAATCTGCTGAATTTTGTTTTCATTTTCTGTTTGAATATAAACGCCGTTTAGCGTAACATCATGATGATTGAAATTTACCCTTTCGGCGCTTATATCATATCCTGGCTTACGGACTTTAATATCCCTCAGCATTCCTTTTATTTTCTCCCACACGAAATGATCTTCTAGTGATTTCAGTTTTTCAACTTCTAAATTCTTACCATTGATTAAAACATATTTGTCACTTGCTTCACCGGAAGCAATTGTCAGGTTATTAATATGAAGGGTACTAATGTTTATTGGTAAAATATTTTTGCGTGAAGACTGATTTTGTTTTTCTCCGGATGAGGAAGGGAGATCAATTTTCAGTCGCTGAATGGTGAATAATTCAGCGTTGACATGCTTTTGATCCATCAGCATATCCCAGTTTAAGTTTTTCCAGAATACATCCTCGGCCACGATGGCAGTTCCGTTATCCATCGTTACTTTCACTTTTAGTGAATAGTTCTTTGCAGCAATGCCATCAAGTATGTATTGATCTAATTTGATATTGCCTTTTGGTAAGCCAATTTCAATTACTCCGGTTTTGAAATGCGGTATTGCGGATTTAACTCCCTGTTTATTATCACTTTCAATCAGGTCGTTGAGTGAAACAGAAGCATAAATGTTCCGGATGGTTATGTTTTCTCCCTGTTTGTACGGATTGTTGATTTCAAGATGGCCGTCATACACAAGGAATTCAGGTACGTCGATAATGCTATGAATATTTTCCAGCAGTTGGTTATGGTGTCCCTCTCCCAAACTAGTGTCAGCTATTGCCTTTTTTTTCCGGCCTCTGTAAAAACTGATTACTGGCTTATATATTTCCGCTTTGGAGGCATCAAGTTCCCGATGAATAAGACGATCCAGGCTGATATCCATCAATTGAATGCGGGGCGAATGAAAGATGAGTCCTTTGAAGTATTTATTTTTTACTGTAGGCTCATAACTGACGCCATTAAATACAAGCATGTTCCCGTTAAATGTACAGTTGTCAACTGCCATTCTGAATAGGCTGTCCTTAGAAAAAAATTCCAGTTTTTTAAGTGCGAGATTTATGCTGTCGGTTAAAAATTGTTCATCTCCATCGGGGTTGATACGAAAATTAAAAAGTTGTACATCTGTTTTTACAGAAGCCCGCGAATTTTGATTCACTTTTTTAACCTGTAACTCTCCTTCGGTGATACTGACATAGCCGAATCTGAATTCATCAATAATTCCACCGGCAGTATCCTTTGCTTTTAACTTTGTGGTTTTTTTCTTGCCGTCGGATATGATTTCAAGTACCGGTCTCACACAAAACACACTGTCAACTACAAAATCATCATTTTCGAGTGATTCCATAAAGTCATTAGACTTCATTCTGAACTTGTCTGCACTAAATGAAACCTGATTACTGTCCTGCCCCCTGATAATAATCCTGAAGGAGTCAATGTCAAACGACTGATGCCTTACAGAAAACAAGAGTGATGAAAAAATGATTTCACGTTTGCCATCAGGTAATATCCAGTGTTGGTTCTTTAAAGAAATTTCCATTTCTTCTGTGCCCAGCATTTTATTTTTATCGAGATTTTCTTTTGAGAATCCAGAGAGACTAACATTTATTCTGTTACTGTGTAATGCTTGTTTATTATTTTCTGCTTTGTACGAAAAGGAACCATCTTCAAGAGAAAACTTTTCAATATTCAAATGTTTTGCCATCTTCTGGAGCCCTTTAACCACGCTGCCGGCATGAATGCTTACATGCTTATTGTCATGATTTTCGAAACTCGTCGTAGCCAGTGAAGGTTCAAGAATACTAAGGTTGCTGATCACAAGCTGCCCATGGAAAATTAAATCTTTAAACGACTTTATGGTTAATTGTAAATCGGGGATTTTGATATCATGATGAGTGACGTGTTTTGTGCTATCCTTAAAATGGATTAATGCATTTTTAATCGAGAGTTTGCCCTTGAATAACTGCACGTCGATATCTCCCGCATCAAACTGGTAAGCGCCCTTTGTTTCAACATTAAGGGCAAATTGAACAATATCCTTAAACTTGTATACAATAGCATAGTAGAGCAATCCACCTATCACCACCCGCAATAAAAGTAATATTCCCAGTCGTGTGATCCACTTCTTTTGATTGGGAGATATCTTCATATTAATTCTTCAAGTATGAAATTATTGAAAATAGACCATATTATACCCCCAGAGGTAAGACGCGGCTCTTTACAGCTTGTTTTGGATGAATCAGTCTGCTTTCAATTACACTTGAATGAGAGCGCCTTTGTATCTTTAATCCAAACTTTATTATTCAACAATTCTGCATGCGCCTGATCCGTAGATTAGATTTTAAATTCTGTTTTTCCCGATTATTCATAATTCCTTTATCAATTTTATTTTTCCTTGCGGGATGCGGCAGAGAAGCCAACACATGGTCCGTATACAAGGCCGATGCTGAGAGTTCAAGCTATTCTGCACTCCATTCTATCAATGCAGGTAATATACATGAGTTAAAACTTGCGTGGACATTTGCTCCTGACGATGCTGCAGACAGCAATCGGTTTGGCCGCAGCCAGTCTAACCCTATTGTAGTTGATGGCGTATTATACAGTACTTCAGCAAGGCATCGTTTGTATGCAGTGGATGCTCTTACCGGGAAATTATTATGGTCATTTGATCCGTTTAATGGAGGGCCAGGCGGAGGTGCTTATCGTGGTGTCAGTTATTGGGAAGATGGTGATGATAAAAGAATTTTATTTACTGCAGGAGATGAGTTGTTTGCGGTATATGCAGCAGATGGAAAACTCATTTATGACTTTGGCGACAGTGGCAGGGTAAGTATGAATATTGGTATCAGGGATGATCCGAAAAAGATTTCAATCAAACCAACCACTCCCGGAATTATTTATAAGGATATAGTGATTATAGGCAATGAAGTTTCTGAATTGTATGGCGCTCAGCCAGGTTATATCAGGGCTTATGATGTAAGGACTGGAGAGTTAATCTGGACATTTCATACGATTCCAAAACCTGGCGAAGTGGGCTATGAATCATGGCCGAAAGATGCATGGAAATATGCTGGTGGCGCAAATTGCTGGGGAGGCATGAGCGTGGATGAAAAACGTGGAATGGTTTTTTTATCAACCGGCTCTCCCACTTACGATTTTTATGGAGCCGATCGTGAAGGAATGAATTTATTCGGCAATTCAGTTGTGGCACTGGATGCAGCATCGGGAAAATATATCTGGCACTTTCAAACTATTCATCATGATCTCTGGGATTATGATTTACCGGCGCCTCCTAACTTAGTAACAGTAACGCATAACGGAAAAAAAGTAGATGCTGTAGCACAAACCAGCAAGATTGGATTTTTGTATTTACTCGACAGAAAAACAGGTAAGCCTTTGTTTCCTGTTGAAGAAAAACCGGTACCTGCATCCGATGTACCGGGAGAACATGCATGGCCCACTCAGCCTGTACCGCTGAAGCCGGCGCCTTTTGCCATACAGTCGGTGTCAGAAAAAGATATTGCATTTTATAACCAGGCTTCATATGACTCTATGGTAAAACAATTCAGGTCTTGGCGGTATGAAGGAATATTTACACCGCCGTCACTCAGGGGTACGTTGATGACGCCGGGTACAATCGGCGGGGCCGAATGGGGTGGTGGTGCTTTTGATAAAGAGACGGGTGTTTTGTATGTAAAATCAAATCATGCGCCGGAGATGAATCAATTAACTGTTGTTGACAATAATGCGACATCAAATATTAATCAGGGTTATGAAATGGGGCGGGAGATATATAATACCTATTGTGCGGGTTGTCATAAACCAGATAGAAAGGGGGGAGAACCTAATTATCCATCGTTAATCGACATAGGGAAAAAACTGAGCGAGAATGCTTTAATTGAAAAGATAAAAAAAGGCGGTGGAAAGATGCCGCCATTCGAATCAGTAATAAAAGGAAAGGAAGCATCCATTGTCGCCTATTTATTTCAAAAGCGCGATCGCAAAGCTGCACGATCATCTGTGCAGTTGAAAGAAATACAAAATAATCGTGCGGCGCTCGTGCAGCCAGGCGATAGTTCGAATAGCTCCACTACTTATTTAAATTTGTCAGCTTATTCATTACTAAAAAGTCCAGAGGGAAATCCATTTTTTAAGGGGCCATGGGGAGTATTACATGCTATTGATTTAAACTCCGGAGAATATGTTTGGTCGGTGCCGGTTGGCAATTATACTGATCTGCAAAAAGGCGAAACCCGCACGGGCGCTGAAAGCACTGCAGGTCCTATTGTTACAGCAGGAGGTATTGTGTTTTCATCTGGTAGTGCCGATAAAACGCTGCAGGCTTTTGATAAATCGAATGGCAAACTGATTTGGGAAACAACATTACCTGCCACCGGTACTTCGACTCCTGCAATGTACCGGGTAAAAGGAAAGGACTTTCTTGTACTTTCTGTCGCAGGTGATAGTACTCATCCCGGTGGCTATATTATGGCTTATTCACTTCTTAAATAATTGGAAATATTTGAAGCCATTATTTTTTTTGATATTGATGGTAACTGGAATATGCTGCGTGTTTACAAAACCGGCAATTACTCCGTGGATTTTTCCAGTAGTAAAGATGGATGGGAAAGCGCAGGGTACAACTTATCATATCAGTTATCATTCAAAAGATTCAATCAACTATAAAGTTTCAATGGATTCGCTATTAAGAAAAATTGATAGCTCATTGTCCACCTATTTACCTGTATCTATTATATCCCGTATGAACAGGAATGAAACAAATGTTTTTGCAGATGATCATTTCAAAAATGTTTTTTCCCGGGCAACAGAAATATCTGTAAAAACTAATGGATTGTTTGATATCACTGTCGCGCCGATAGTCAATGCATGGGGTTTCGGCTTCACTAAAAAAAATGATATCAATCAGGCTAATGTTGACAGTTTGCTGAAGTTAGTGGGATTTAATAAAGTAAAATTGAATGACAATAAACTTTGGAAGCAGTCGCAGGATATGATGATTGATATGAATGCAATTGCGCAAGGCTATACAGTAGATCAAATGGCGAAATTGCTAGAAGATTACGGTATTCAAAGTTATATAGTGGAATTAGGGGGTGAAGTAAAAACCAAGGGCTTTAAAACTGAAAACGAATACTGGAAGGTAGGTATTGATTACCCTTCCGAATTGGAAAGCGATGAGTACCAGGCGATTTTATCGCTGGAAAATAAATCAATGGCAACGTCTGGAAATTACCGACGGTTTTATGAAGAAAATGGAAAACGCTATGCACATATCATTGATCCCCGAACAGGGTTTCCTGCAAAACATAATTTGATCAGTGTAACTGTTGTAGCAAATGATTGTATGTCTGCAGATGCTTATGCAACTGCATTTATGGTGATGGGCATGGATGAAACAAAATTATTTTTGGCTACACATCCTGAAGAAGGGCTGGAAGTGATTTTGATTTATGATGAAGGTGGTAAATGGGAAACTTATATTTCTCCTGCATTGCAATCTGCGGTATCAGAACTTCAAAGTGAATAACTCATTAATGAAGTGCGAGGTATAAGGTGAGAAATGAGAAGTAATACAATTTGTAAACTTGTCTTGTTGTATTAATGTAAAACCAACAACGTAAAACGTATTATTGTATTGGCGGCTCCGTGCTTACTGCTCAATTGTATTTGCTGATTTCTACCGTCTACTGTCTTAGTATTGGCTGTTCCCTGCTGCCTATTGCCTCCAGCATTTTACGATTTTGGACACAGAGGGACCAAAGAAGAAGTGCGAAATATAAAGCGGGAAGTGTGAAGTAATACAATTTGCCAACATAAATCTGCAACCTGTATTGGCTGTTCCCTACTGCCTACTTCCTATTGCCTGTTTAAAATGTCAGCAGCACCGACTGCAAAGGAGGTAGCGTCACTTCGATATTTCCTGCACCGTTTTTCACTTCGAGCTTGTATTCTTTTTTACCGGCAAGTTCATCTGTAACAGTGTATTGGCCATCTTTAAGTTGCCACTGTTGTATCAACTGATCCGGAACTTTCAGTGAAAAAGAATGTGTTTGGGAAGGGCTGAAATTGTTGGCAGCAATTAATCTGTCATTACCATTCCATCGGGCATAAGTATACAGCATGTCGTTATATCCCGGCCCATGATGCCTGTTCCACCAATGGAGATCTGCATATTCTCCTTGTAGCGCATTACTGTTGATAGTAAAATTGAGTAGTATTTTATAATTGTTCCGTAATAGTTTTTCGGTCTCGCTCAAACCGCCCCCATCAAATTTCCCATTATTCATCCATCGCTGATGATGAGGCACACCAATATAATCGAATATGCTTGTACGTGAGGGACTACCGAATCCTGCAAGCTCTGCACCAGGTTCACCAACTTCCTGGCCAAAATATATTAAAGTGGGGGAGGTGGTGATAGTAGCAGAGACCACCATCGCCGGCCAGGCTTTTTGCGCAAATCCTGCAAATTCAGGACTGGCGATCCGCTGCTCATCATGGTTTTCCATGAAGTGAAGCATATGATGTTCAATATCTTTTAACCTGTCCTGTATTGATGGAAGAGGATCAGCGCCCGCCTTACCCTGAATGATATATTTTAAACTGTCATACAGTTCAACTTTGTCGTATAGATAATCCATTTTTCCGAGATGAATATAATTCCTGTACATGGAGGGATTATACACTTCTGCAACAGAAACTGCTTCAGGATAATTTGTTTTTATTGTTGCATTAAGATAACTCCAGAATTCAACTGGCACCATTTCGGCCATATCAAAACGAAAACCATCCACTCCCATATTCAACCAATACAGGGCAATATCTCTGAATTTTTTCCATGAAGAAGGAACATCTTTATCTTTCCAGAAATTGAAATGATCCAGAACGGGAAGGGTGGCAAAATGCGCGGGGAGTGAATCAAAATCAAGACTGCCATCAGGTTTTACGCCATAATTTATCTTAACTGTTTCATACCAATCATTGAAATCAGGTTGTGCCCTTCTGCTGCCGTTTCCTGTCCATTTAGCTGGATTTTCATCAAACCGGCCATCACTCATCGGATGTGCCTCGCCACCCAGCGGTTTATAATTGTTGTGTGGATGCGGCACTGCAAAAGCTTGTCCCGGTATATAATAAAAATTATTGTTGCGATTGTATTCCTGGGAAGTGCTATCATTTTCACCAAAATCTGATACACCTTCTGGTTTACTGGTAGATTGATAATGACGGGCAACATGATTAGGAACGATATCAATAATCACTTTTAGTCCATGGGCGTGCGAACGCTCAATCAAAGATTTAAATTCCTCCAGCCGTTTAGCCGGAATAGTTGCCAGGTCAGGATTGACGTTGTAGTAATCCTTTACTGCATATGGGGATCCTGCTCTTCCTTTTACTACGTCCGGGTCATCATTACTAATATCGTATGCTGTATAATCTCTTATCACGGCATGGTGGGGAACGCCTGTATACCAGATATGTGTAATCCCTAAATCTTTAATTTCTGATAATGCTTTATCTGTAAAGTCATTGAATTTTCCAACGCCATTTTCCTCAATTGTTCCCCATGGTTTATTTGTAGTGTCAGTGTTTCCAAAAAGCCTTGTGAATACCTGGTAGATAACCAGCTTTTTTTTAGTCATATCTTTCTTTTCAGTAAGGGTTTGAACAGGTTGTTCCCTGCAACCATTTAAGATCAACATCAGGAATAAAACAGCGCCTAATTTTTTCATTGAACTTTGTTTTCATTCAACCGGTGATTGTATTATATGTCCGCTTATGTCAGTTCGACTTTGCAGGATTAATCATGATATGTGCACCATGGGTACCGGGATGCATTATCCAGGGCATTCCTGGCGCTTCTGGTTTCAAAGGTAATCCTGTGCTTTCTGCTGTTGCAAATGGTATATACACAACCGACCGGAGATAGCCATTTTTTACTTCACCGGTTTGCCGGTTATAGTCTTCTTCTTTGGCACTAAAAACGAAGAGCGATGAAGGTTGTTTGGGCATCTGCAGTTTTCCTTCTTTCGCTTCTTTTTCACGGGTATCGAATATCTCCTGCCCTGTTTTTTTCATTTTTTTCAATTCCCGACCCCTCTGCATAAAAGGTTCCAGGTCAGCATGATAACAGGATACATTAAATCCAGGCTGATTAGGGTCATCTGCAATACAAATCATTTCGTTTAATCCTTTACGTAATAGTGTCCATTCGCCGGAGGCTGAGTAGCCATATACTGCGGCACTATCGCGTTTGTTGGCAGGAGCCGACATAACAGCAGTTTTAATTTGTATTTCTGCAGAAGGTATACTGTTTTGTGCGATACTCATGATTGGGACAACAAAGATGAGTATCAGAATGATAAACTTTTTCATAATATAGCGTTTAAAGGGGTGATAAATTCGACTTGCGTTTGTGCGCAATTTAATTAATCTAAGGTTGCAGGTTCATAAAATGATATGTTCTGGTTTTTATATTTCATAGGCAGGTATTTAAATTGACTATTCATTTAACAAGGAGATCTTTGTAACCAGTTTTACCAGGCACCGCTGAATCAGCTCTGTTTCTTAAAAAATCAGATTAAAAATTCAAGGTCACGCCTTGTTCCGGGAAAATAAGATTTAGCTGTAAATTGTTGGCTGCCCTGAGTTCTTCAGGGATTTTAATCTCCCGGTTTGCTCCGGGCTTTTGATGGGTAATCACAATATTAAGGTTTTTCATATTTTCTGTTCCTGCAAAACCGGCGAGATTGTTCATTTCCTGCATCAATAAATCCGGTGTAAGATGACCAAAAAGAAGCTCCTTTTTCTGATCGTTGGCGAATGATACTTCAATGAAAATCGCTTTCAGCGAATGTTGTTTTATAAGTGGAGCGATTGTTTTCCAAAGTTGAGACAGTTGCTGGGATTTTTCCACTTCGTCGGCGCCTGTGTCTCCAAGATAAAGGATTTGACTATTACCATGGCTTACAAGAAACGCCGTACTCAGGTAGGGAGAAGAGTGACTCAGCAGGTAAGGTGTTACATGGAGTCCGGCATTTTCAATTTTTTCTGTATGTCCGGCGGCCATTTCTGCATAGTGATATTTTTTTAGCCTGGGTTCCTCGCCGGCGTCCCCAAAATTGGCCCAGCTTTTCCAGCTAAAGTATTTTTCCTTTATAATATTTAAACAAAAAGGCAAACCGTAAATAGGTTTATTACTATCGTCGGGGGAGTTGATAATCATGCCGGCCAGATGATCGAGGTGGGGATGACTGATAAAATAACCACTGATGTTTTTTTGAAGGATATCGCTTATCTCACCTTTAAGACTTCCTTTTCCGATAGCTTTCCGGATGCCGGAATGGAGGGTTCCGGCGTCCATACAAATAAACTGGTTGCTGCCACCCGCTGCTACAAGGTAAGCTGATAGGTTGCTTTCATCGCTGCCGCCTTTAACTCCCAGCGGAATAACCGAAAACTTTATCTGTTTAGCCTGAGCCGTTAGTATCAACGGAAACAGTAAAAAGCAGGTTTTTAACAGCAAGACCAATCTCAGCAATTGCAACATATTTGTGGATTTTAAACTGTTTTACATTGAAAATAAAATTGTAAAATAATATTAAAGTTCCATTCAAAGTATTAACTTCATCATTCCTGGCAATTGGTCAATATACCAGGGCTACCACGATTTTCAAAACAGCGAAACTAAGGTTAGTCGACCCAACTTACTCTTAACTTAGTTGTTTTGCTATAGTATAAAAGGGATTCACGGCTTCTTGTGAACTCCCTTTTTTTTATTGCTCATCTGCTTTGGAATGTTTGATCTGTAAATGGGGTCTGCTGTTTAAGTTCGGGCTATACACAAATCTAAATTTTTTCGAAGGTGTTCTTGTCTGAACAATGCTATAAATTTCAAGAGTAGGCAAAGGGATGCCTCCCCGATAAGATTTACCAGGTTAAGCACCAACACAATCGAAGCGATCCATGACTGGCTTGTGATACTGAGTCTGGCTTTGATTCGGTTCATACCGTAAGCTGCTTTTGCCTGGGCAAATTCCCCTTCGATTGGGTTTCTTTCGCCGGGTCTTACAGGAATCGACAATGCCCGGTTTGAAGAGGGACGCCCCAGAGGTTTCGCCCGTAATTTGATGTCTTTGTTTTTTAACCATTTTCTGTTTTCCCTGGTACAGTAAATTTGATCTGCCAACACTTCTTTGGGATAGTATCCAAATCTTCTTTTAAAATTTTCAACTGATTGCACTAGTCGTGTACCCTCATTAAATGGATCCCACGATAGTTCATCCAGAAATGCAATGCCATTAACCAATGCCACCTGGATTTTCGCTCCAAACTCCACAGCTGCATTCGTCTTCCCTCTTACTGTCGGCCTGACATGCGGCTGATGGATGCTTACAATCCTATCCTCAACACTATGCACAGGATGATCATACATATACTTTTGCTGATCATAGAGTGTTTGTATCACCAGCAGGTATTTGTATTGTTGTCTCTTTAAGGGTATCCGTTCGTGATAACTGAGTAGCTGATGAATATTTTTAATATTTCGTTTGAGGTATAGCAGTTGTCGGCACACAGCAGTGCGGATTTCTCTTTTTGTCTTCTTCTTTTTTTGTGCTGTTGACAGATATTGTTTCCTTGCTACTTCGCGGTAGGTTCGTGGCTTATCAATAGAAAGGCCTGCGTGAAGTAGATCAATCAACTCCTCTGATTTTTCCCGGGCATCACTCAGTAAATTTAAATCAGTGGGATATGCGATATCCTGAGGGCAGGCCGTTGCGTCCATTAACAAACTGCCTGCATTGGGTTTAACATTAGCTTGTACTTCCTGGTCATCATCTGTCTGCCCGGCGACTAGTTCATTTTTGTCGGACTGAGGTTATTCGTCTTTAATCGTATGCTCGTTTGCGTTAGTAGATGGGACGGCCTGTTTATTCTCTTCCTCTTCCGTATTTATCAATCCCAGTATTTTCTCATTGATCTCATTAATATGATCTGAAGTGAGCCGTTTACGGATATCAACAAACAAACTGGGATTGAAGGGTTCTTCATGAGTGAAGCTGGAGTAACCGATGAAGTATTGCATGTACATATTCTCCTGGATCTGCAGAATAGTTTCCCGATCGCTGAGACCACACATGTGTTTGATGATCACCGCACCGATCGCAACGCGTGGATTAATACTGCTTGCTCCGGTGTACTGATTACCTAACTGTCGGTGATAGATATTCACCAGCGCGTCCCACGGTATACGCTTAGCTAGTTTAACCCACCGGTTAGAAGATAAAAGATGATGACTGAAGGGAGATTCAAAACCAGCCAAGACCATCTGGCCGGGGCTGGTATAAGGTTGTTTAGATGCACGGTTTTTTAATGCTTTCGCCATAATTCCTTGCACTTTGGTTCATTTAAAGTTAACCAAAATACAAGCCCACTATGAAAATCGAGCGGTAACAGCAGACCCTAAGTAAATATCCACCAGACTTACCTGGATTATTTGAACAGGTAATTATACGATACATGTATAAGACATTTCCATTACTTTATTCTACAAGTGAACGGTACAGTATTTATAAAGAAAATTTATCTGATACAGAAATTGCTGCTATACTTCAATGGATTGTAAATTTATTGAAATTAATACCCATTTATAGAGAGAGGAAATCACTGTTACGGATAAGAGAAAATTACCTCGTAAAACTTCTATTGAAGAAAAATATATATAAACAGGATGCTTGCAAACTGAAAATTTGCTGTCTACATTTATGACAAATCACATCCTTATGAAATCTAGATTCGTTTCTGCTTTATTCTTGTTTGTACTTGTGGCGAGTACATCGAACCTTTCGGCCGGGGTATTTCCAATAACCAAAACCGTGCCGGTTCAAAAACTCAACAGTTGCTTTGGTTCATTTAATGCACATCGCCAGGGAAAGGGAATCACCTTAACCTGGACTACTGCAATACCGGGCGATATTGATGCATTTGAAGTAGAGCGCAGCGTTGATGGAGAATTCTATGATGTTTTAGCATCATCGAGCTGTGACAACAATACAAGGTTTAAATGGACAGATGAAATCGTCTATCCTGGGTTCTCTTATTACCGCATTGCTGCCCACAAGAAAGATGGCAGTGTGGAATATAGTGCAATTGAAGTGGTGCGTATAGTGAGCCGCAAATAATTGTTTTACTACACGGCGTATTGATGAAATACGCCGTGTACTTTGTTTTTTATTAATGCCTTTATTTAACTGTTTACACTGTGAAACAATGCATCAGTTAGCGAGGCCTAAGTTCAATCCTTATGAAAAAATTTTTACCTTTTTTGGTAGCTCTTTTCTTTTCGTTATTAACGGAAGGCCAGATCACAACTCCTATCATTAAAGCCAATTTTGGTGTTGATGCGGATTTGCGGGCAAATTATTTCAATGGATTTACTCAAACCAATGATGACTGGTTTAGTACCGGAAATATCGGACTCGGAACTTTCATCATCGATACCACAGGTGCTGCTGCATTGATGGCGAGATACTCAACCGATCCGAATTCCCGAAAACTACCTTTCTACAGAACAATGCGTTTCCCAGCATACACAATTCAAAATAACAGGTTATTGATCGATGCAGTTTTTACACGTGATTATCATGGCGACGACTCTACCATTTTTGCATCAGGATCCAATAAAAATGGGATGAATCCTGCTGTGTGGAGCACCCCAGTATCACAATCTGTACCGGATAAAAATGAGATTCTGGATATGATGGTTCACGTACGACGCGCAGGCCCCACAACGAATGATTCATTGTGGATGTTTGGTGGCGTGTCCATCGAAAACACTACTGGTGACCGTTATTTTGATTTTGAGATGTACCAGACAGATATTTATTATGATCGTCCCTCGAGAAGTTTTTTTGGTTACGGTCCCGATGCAGGTCATACTGCATGGAGATTTGATAACGCGGGGAATATCACTAAGCCTGGAGATATTATTTTTACAGCAGAATATGGAACCTCCGGTATAACTTTGGTTGAGGCGCGTATTTGGATCGACAGGGCATCTTTGTTGGTAAATAGTCCTTCTTTTAACTGGGGAGGGCAGTTTGATGGCGCTGACAATGGCGCCCAATATGGCTATGCTAATATCAGGCCTAAAACAGCCGGAGCGTTTTACACAGGTTTGCAATCGGCAAATAATACCTGGGCTGGCCCATTTGGATTAGTGTTAGGGAATAATTCATTACAAACGAATTATTCTTCAAAACAGTTTATGGAATTCTCTGTAAACCTCACCAAGCTGGGCCTGGATCCTGTTACATTGTTGGGTGGTAATGCTTGCGGAATGCCTTTCAGAAGAGTACTGGTTAAAAGCCGGGCATCAACATCTTTCACTTCGGCATTAAAAGACTTTGTAGGCCCTTTTGACTTTTTTCTGACCCAGAGGGCACAGGCCGCGACTGATTTTTATTACTATTGTGGAGTATATGGAGCCAGTACTTTGCAGGTGGTAAATCCCGAACCCAACTCTACCTATACCTGGTCAACTTTAGATGGAAACGTTGTAAGCCAGACGGGCTCTTCGGCGATTGCTGATGCGCCGGGTACATATGTAGTAACACAATATTTGCAGGCGAGCTGTCCTGCATATGCAACCGACACCATAGTTATTACTTATGACCCTTACTGTACTTTGCTTGACGATGCGCTTGGCGATTTCAGCGGAAAAATGGACGGAGGTAATGTTCAATTAAAATGGAACCTTCTACAAAATACTGCTCTCCGGTTTGATATTGAAAGAAGTACTGATGGATTGCATTTTACTTCCACAGGTTTATTATATGAATTACCCAAAAGCTTTGGCGGCGACTATACAGCAACAGATTATCCTGGAAATATGAATGATGGTTTCATATACTACCGTTTAAGAATCACCGCAGCAGGGGGGAAAATTTCTTACAGCAAAGTAATCAGAATCGCTATTGAAAAAATAAATGATGGAAAGATAAGATTGACGCCTAACCCTGTAAAGAATAGGTTTACAGTTTCTTTCTTTTCGCAAAGTGATGGATTCGCACAGTGGTTCTTATACGACATTACTGGAAAGCTTATTAAGCAGTCTCTCACTGATCTACCCAAAGGCTTGAGTACTTTCGAGGTGAATAAATTATCAAATCTCAAAAACGGCACCTATCTTTTTAAAATAATTAAAGGTGACGATATTCAAACCGTTAAATTCATGGTAGCTCAATAGTAAATAATTGAATATTTAGAAGGGGGTGGTAAAACCACCCCTTTTCTATTTTTAGTAAAACCTCCGGCTTCATAATCTGCATGATGTATAATTAAGGAAAACGTTTTCTTTAAAATTTTACTTCTTCAGCCCAAGTTATTTTATCTTCAATCCCGATGAAGAGTTTCCTTAACAACGATTTTCTGCTGCATACAGAAACCTCGCGAAGGTTATACCATGATATCGCAGCTAAAATGCCGATCATTGATTATCATAATCATTTGCCACCCGATCAGATAGCACAGGATCATCAGTTTGAAAACATCACGCAGGCCTGGCTTTACGGAGATCACTATAAGTGGAGAGCGATGCGTGCAAATGGTGTCGCTGAAGAATACTGTACCGGCAATGCAGGCGATTATGAAAAATTTAAACAATGGTCGGCCACAGTTCCTTACACTCTTCGCAACCCATTATATCACTGGACACATCTGGAACTGAGACGTTATTTTGATGTGCACGAATTGCTTACACCACAAACTTCAAACAGAATATATTCCAACTGTTCGGAGCAGCTGAATACCAGTGATTTTTCAGTAAAACGTTTATTGCAAAAGGCAAATGTAAAAGTGCTTTGTACCACGGACGATCCCCTCGATGATTTAAAGTGGCATAAAATGATATTGGATCATCCATTTGGTATTGAGGTGAAGCCCGCTTTCCGGCCCGATAAAGCTATGCAGGTGGATGATGTAGCCGCGTTTAATGATTATGTTTCGAAACTGGAAAGTGTTTCAGGCCAGTCTGTATCATCTTACCAGGACTATCTGAGCGCTTTAAAAACCCGTCACGATTTTTTTGCCGAAATGGGCTGCTGCGTTTCAGATCATGGATTGGAATATTTGTTTTTTGTCGATTATACTGAGGCGGAACTAAAGAAAGCGTTCGATATATTGAGATCAGGAAATTTACCAGCTTATAATGAGCGGATGATGCTTAAGTCGGCCCTGCTCGAAACATTTGCGATATGGGATTACGAAAAAAACTGGATACAACAGTTTCACTTAGGCGCATTGCGGAATAATAATTCACGCATGCTTAAAACCCTGGGAAGAGATACCGGTTGGGACAGCATTGGAGATTTTCCGCAGGCTAACGGCATCGCTGCATTTTTAGACCGGCTCGATCAGCAGGATAAATTGGCAAAGACAATTGTTTATAATTTAAATCCTGCCGATAATGCAATGATTGCAACCATGACCGGAAATTTTAACGATGGTTCGGTTGCCGGCAAGGTACAGTGGGGATCTGGCTGGTGGTTTTTAGATCAGAAAGATGGAATGACTGATCAGTTGAATATACTATCTAACATGGGACTCATTAGCAGATTTGTAGGAATGCTTACAGATTCCAGAAGTTTTCTATCTTTTCCGCGTCATGAGTATTTCAGGCGAATATTATGTAATCTTTTTGGTGAGGAGATAGAAAAGGGAGAAATGCCGAATGATATTCCATGGATAGGAAGTATGATCGAGGACATATGCTATAACAATGTGAAAAATTATTTTGGATGGTGAGGTAACGCGAGGCATTAATTCTACCATTTTCAGCACAGAAAACCTAGCCGGTCGCAAAATAGCGCCGAGCAGCAAAATCAACAAAATGCAAACGCCCATTGGAAAGTACAGGTGGACAATATGTGCCCTCGTTTTTTTTGCCACCACTATTAATTACTTAGACAGGCAGGTGCTAAGCCTCGTAAAAGGCGAGTTAGACATTGAATTCGGCTGGACGAAAACTGACTATGCCAATATAACTGTTGCCTTTCAACTGGCTTATGCAATTGGAATGTTAGGGGTGGGCAGATTAATTGATAAGCTCGGTACTAAAATAGGGTATGCGATATCGTTAGTATTGTGGAGTATTGCAGCAATGTGTCATGGTTTTATCCGCACCACATCTGGTTTTTTTGTTGCGCGTGCTGCCTTGGGTGTAACCGAAGCGGGTAATTTTCCCGCGGCTATCAAAACTGTTACTGAATGGTTTCCCAAAAAAGAACGGTCTTTTGCCACAGGTATTTTTAATGCCGGAACAAATATCGGCGCTATTGTAGCCCCGCTGACTGTACCATTTATTGCGGCAGAATTTGGCTGGCGCACAGCATTTGTAATCACTGGGGCAATTGGCCTGATCTGGTTGATCTTCTGGTTTTGGTTGTATGAAATACCCTCAAAACATAAAAAACTCTCTAAAGCAGAATTCGATTATATCCATAGTGATGCCGAAGAAAAACAGGAAGCACTGGCTGATGCAAAAAAATATCCATGGATAAAATTGTTTGGATATAAACAAACCTGGGCTTTTACATTAGGTAAGTTTTTTACGGATGGACCATGGTGGTTTTATCTCTTCTGGCTTCCGGATTTTTTAACGGAGCAATATGGCCTGGTGAAAACCGAGCTGGCGGTGCCTGTGGCTGTTGTGTATATCATTGCTGCGTTTGGTAGTGTATTTGGAGGATGGATCCCCGGCTACCTTATTGGCAAAGGTTGGCCTGTTTTTAAAGCCCGAAAAACTGCAATGTTTTTTTATGCTTTGCTTACCGTGCCCGTTATCATCGCACAGTTCGTAGGTGGGTTTAACATGTGGCTCGCAATACTCATCATTGGGTTTGTTGCTTCTGCACACCAGGCCTGGAGCGCGAATCTTTATACCATTGTTTCCGACATGTTTCCAAAACATGCTGTAGGCTCTGTCATTGGAATTGGTGGTATGGCCGGTGCCCTCGGGAGTATACTGGTATCAAAATCAGCGGGCTCACTGTTCGACCATTATAAAGCATTGGGCAAAATTGAAACGGGTTATTACATAATGTTTATTATATGCGGACTTTTGTATGTAACAGCCTGGATTGTTATCCATTTCCTGGTACCTAAAATGAAACGCATAGAAGAAAAATGAAACCCCTTATTCTTCAGCGGATTTTTTTATTGATTTAGCCTGATTCAAACGATAGTTGAATGTGAGGTTGACCTGCCTTCTCCTGTACTGAGAATCACCGTTAGTATAAAAATTCTCACCCCGGGTAATGTACCTGTTTCTGCGGGAGTTTAGTACATCGAGAATATTCAGCGTCAATGTCGCTTTGTTTTTCAACAGGTCTCGGCTGGCTGAAATGTCAAAATAATATAAGGCCTTTCTTTCACCCTGCGGAGTTTTTTGAGGCGCTTCGTAGTTGGCCCTGAATTGCAAATCTGTGTGCTTAGGTAAGTTGAATCTGGAGGTCAACCTGGTGAACCAGCTATAGGTATCACTTTTATATTGCTCATCAATATTGCTGCCGTCTGTGATCGCTCTAAAAAAATTAATACTGTAATCCAGCTTCACCCATTTTTCCGGTGAATAGGAACTTACCAATTCTGCACCCATTGATTTTTCTCCTATAAGATTTTGAGGCAGATTGACTGAATTTCCATTATCATCCACTTCACGGATATAAAGGATTTTTTCGGTGGTATTTCTGAAATAAATTGAACTGCTGACAGATCCTTTTTCGAAATTTTTTATGTGCCCCAATTCATACACATCTGTGTATTCAGGATTAAGGTTAGGGTTGCCGCCTGTGAAATTTCGGCTGTCTGAAAAAGTAAAATATGGACTCAGCTCATTGTACACAGGCCTGCGCACACGACGGCTATAACTGAGTTGTAATGCATTTTCACGACCTACATCAAACGAGATGTGTCCACTTGGAAACAGGTTCGCATATTGCCTTGGATTTACTTCGTTTGTTTGCTGAAGAGTTGTTTTCACATTCGTCCATTCAGCACGTAAACCAAGCTGGTACGAAAATCTTTTTCTCTTATCTCCATAAATACCATAGATAGCATGAATGTTTTCATTGTAGATAAAGTAATTGTCAAGGCCTGGCAATGGGACCCACTGTCCCGAACCATCCTGTTCTGTAACCAGGTAATCATTTACCATATCCCGGAAACTGCTGCGCAAACCCGTTTCAAATTTACCATTCGAACCAAGCGGTTGGGTGTAGTCGGCTTGAAAAACATATTGCTTCTCAAATTCATCGTTAACAGAATGTTGTATGCTGGATGTACCTGGTATCAAATCACCTGAAGGTGTATACGAATCCTGTGTAAAAATCTGGTCAGACTTTTCCCAATAATCAAGGTACCTGAAATCTGTAGTTAGTTCATGACCTTTTTTAGCAAAACTTCTTTTCCAGGTAAGCGCGATTTCTGAATTGGGTTCATCTTCTGTTTCTTCCTGTTTTCTCAACGTATAAGAAGTCATTTTACTGTCGGTAGCAACATAGTCTTCATACCTGATATTCGTTTCCCTGTCAGCATCACTGCGCCTAAACAGGTATGCAGCGGTAAGTATACTTTTCTCTGAGAAAAAATAATCCAATCCTCCACGGATATTGTTATTAAATCCAATCACTTTTCCTTCTGTATCCTGTTTTAAAATAAACGTGGTATCCTTACCATATACTTCCTGGTAGAGTTTACTTACATAAGGTTGAATACGGTAGGCAATGCTGTAATTGATAAAAAAATTAATCTTATTCTGTCGGTAATTCATATTTGCGGCTAATCCATAATTAACCGGCTGCCCGGTAATAATATCAAAAGATCCGTTGATGCCTCTTTTTCTTCCTTTCTTTAGAATGATATTGATAATACCAGCCATGCCCTCAGCTTCGTAGCGCGCAGAAGGATTGGTTATCACTTCCACTCTTTCGATCATACTTGCCTGTAATTGCTGTAAGCCGCTTCCACCATTTATACTTACCAATCCTGAAGGTTTTCCATCAATCAATATTCTCACATTCCCGCTCCCCCTTAACTGAACAGCACCTTCACCATCAACAGACACAGATGGAATATTCATAAGTATGTCTGAAGCTGTTCCTCCTGCATTAGCCAGATCCTGTCCTACATTAAAGACTCTTTTATCCAGCGATAATTCTATGGAACTTTTCTCAGCTTGTACTACAATTTCATCCATTGACTTTACAGTAGCGGACAATCGGATGGTTCCCAGCTCGATGATCTTATTTGCAGGAGATAAGGTAAATGGATTGGTTTTGTACGATTTGTAGCCCATGAATTCAACGATAACAAAATAGGTTCCTGCGACTGATTCAATATTAAATCCACCATCATCTGCTGAAATATTTCCACTGACAAGTTTTTTGTCAGCAACTGTAAATAATTCAATACTCGCATATGGGATTGTCTTTCCACTGACTGAGTCCGCTAATTTTCCTTTTATCAGAAATTTTGTATCAGCCTGCGCCGACGATTGAATAGTGAAACCTAAAATGCTTATAATAATAATCAGCAATGCATAGCCAGCTGGCTGGAATGAATTTGCTGACCTGGGTAATCTCAATCTGAACATCTTGAAAATAAAATTTGTTTCGGTTTTAAGTATTCCTGACAAAGACGGCAATTAAGCCCGGAGTAAAGGCTTTAGATGTCAAATAATGGGAATTCCTTCACCCGCTTTGAAAATCAGCGCTGATTATTGCTTATTATTTATACTATAGGCTATCGCAGCATTCAGTATCTTCTGAACTACAACGAGTTCTTCGGTATTTCTCGGTGCGTAAATTATCGTGTAAGTTAATGGAAGAATACCCTGGCCAGCTAAGGAATGTAATTCGCCCCAACCTTTTTCTATAATAGTTTTTGCATCTGATGGACTAAGTGTCAGATGCATTGAACCATCTGCCGGATGGATATGGCCTATTTCTCCATGTGTTAATGGCATTACAAAGCTGTTTCCGGCGGCACTATCCTTTAAATAAACTGCAGTAAAGTTTCTTTCAAACTGACTGAGCCTGTAAACCAAAATCGCATCTTTTGTTTTTATGGTATTATCAAATAATTGTTGTTGTGCAATTCTGGTTTTATTATCGCTATGCTGATCTGTTTGGCGATGCGGAATAGGGAACGGTGCTATTGCCGGCCGTTTCCCTTTTCTCGCGGGAATAGCCTTTAGGTTTTTAACGTCGAGGGTTTTGACACTCCCTGCACTTAACTGTTTTGTATTGAAGGGATTTTTCATATTGAGGCTCAAAGTCCTCATTCTTTCAAATCCTTCGTAAGTATGCGGCAAACCTCCCGATCCCAATGCCACCCATTCAGTATATTGTTTAAATGCCGTTTCGCCAAAGTCTTTCTGAATAGCAGAAATTGTTATTTGCTGCTGTACACCCAGATCTTCAATACCCGTTACAACTCTATCACCCGGCTTTAGATAACGCTGAGGTTTGAGCCCAAGACCAACGCCTTCAGGTGTGCCGGTGGTAATTACATCTCCGGGGAGCAATGTCATATGGCGGCTTAGATAGCTTACAAGATGTTTTACGCCAAATACCATGTCGCTGGTGTTGGAATTTTGCAATGTATCGCCATTAACTGTCAACCACACTTTCAGCTGTTGAAATTGAGGGAATATATCAGCCGGAATAAAATATGGACCCAATGGTGCGAATCCATCTGCACTTTTACCTTTTGCCCATTGTCCGGTACCTTCTAATTGCCATGCCCTTTCACTATAATCATTCATGATAGAAAAACCCGCAATATAACTGACGGCAGTTTCTTCAGTAACATAAGCAGTTGTTTTGCCCATGATGATAGCAAGTTCCACTTCCCAATCTGTTTTTACAGAATTACGGGGAATGACCAATGTGTCATTGGGACCGCTCAGAGAAGTAGTGGATTTGAAAAATAAGATGGGCTCTTTGGGGACATCCACACCTGATTCTTTTGCATGTTTTACATAGTTCAGTCCTATACCAATAATTTTCGAAGGCCTTGCCACACAGGAACCGATTCTGCTTCCTTGGGGCACTTCTGCACATCGGGATGCATTTTCGACAAGCCATTTTCTCAACCGGTTGATGCCATCGCTGCCGAAAAATTTTTCATCATAATCGGAGCCAAATAGAGACACGTCAAGTTTTTTGCCATCACTTAAAATAACGGCAGGGTTTTCATTGCCGATTGTTCCATATCGAAACAGCTTTATATTTTGAAAAGTTATTTGTTGCGCTTTAACAGTTGAACTGTTGAGTTGTACCATCATCCAAAACACAATAAAAAGTAATCTTTGCATGTCAATACATTTTTAAGTCAATCGTTTGTTATCCAACACCTCACAAATTTGCAATGGTGCTGATGATGCAGGATTCAAGCTACTTAAAACTAAATTCATAATTAACGGCCTGGAGTTTTTTTTTACCAAATGAAATTATTATTGAATTTGAGTATACATCGCTTTTGAACAAACGTTTGCGTTTGCAATATTTCTGGCCAGCGACGGCAGTTTCGTGTTTTGTGATCAGATATTCAAACATTCGAATGTCATAAATCAGAATAGAAAAATTTATCTGTACTTACAAATCCTTTAGCCATTCTTTAATTCCTTCGACTGGAATACTTATCTTTCGACCTGTTACCAGCACTGAATAATTTATTGATATGAAGCAAAAAAATCATCTTTCGCGCCGCTCTTTTGTCCGAAATTCCATCACCGCAGCAGCAGGGTTTTTTATTGTACCCCGGCATGTACTCGGTAAAGGTTTTCTTGCTCCAAGTGATCAGCTCACAAAAGGCATAATAGGCGTAGGCGGAATGGGAAGAGGCCACATTCCTTATGCAGCAACTCGTGTAGTGGCCATGTGTGATGTTGACCGTAGTCATTTAAAAGAAGCAGCAGCGATGGTTGATAAAGGTGTAAAGACATTTAGTGATTACCGTGAGTTGATTGCACTTCCCGAAGTGGATATCGTACATATTGCCACGCCGCCGCACTGGCATGGCATCATGTCTATTGACGCAGCACGGGCCGGCAAAGATATCTGGTGTGAGAAACCAATGACGCGAACAATTGGTGAAGGTAAAAAAGTGGTGGAAGCAGTTAATCAATATAGCCGGATGTTCAGATTAAATACCTGGTTCAGGTTTGAAGATAATTTTTACGGGATGAACACTACAGTAAAGCCTATCAAAAAGCTTGTTCAGAGTGGATTACTGGGTTGGCCATTAAAAGTTACTGTGAGCAGGCATACCGGTTTCGACTGGAAGTTTTACTGGGTAGGTAAAACTAATTTGCAGCCATCACCTGTGCCTGCTGAACTGGATTATGAAATGTGGCTCGGTCCTTCAATTTATAAACCGTATAATCCACATCGGGTGCATCAAACTTTTAGAGGATACTGGGATTACGATGGAGGCGGGCTTGGCGATATGGGCCAGCACTATATTGATCCGATCCAATACTTCCTGAATAAGGATCATACCAGCCCCATATCCGTTGAAATAGATGCTGAGCAGCAACATTTTGATGCCGTGGGCACCTGGAGAAGAATCGAGTACACCTATGATGATGGTTGCAAAATTATCCTTGATGGTGAAGGTAGAGATGTAGACGCTCCATACATCGAAGGGCCTAAAGGAAAAGTTTATAACGGGTTCCGTTGCGATATCCCGGATATCTGGAAAAAACTGGCAGCATTTCCTGATCCGGAACCCCAGGTAACCAGTTTTGTGGAATCTGTAAAAACCAGGAAAACGTTTGCGCTGAATGAATCCAACGGGCACAGATCCTGTACAATAGTTAATATGGGAAAAGTTGCTCTTCAACTGGGTCGGTCACTAAATTTTGATCCGGTAAAACAGGAGTTTATAAATGATGATGCAGCTAACCGGCTGTTAAATCCACCGTTGCGTGCGCCCTGGGTGATATAACGTATATGATCATCCGAATAGTTGATAAGTAGATCTCCTTTGAAGTAATACCAGCATTTATATATTTATTCAGTTTGTAATCCATCAATCAATATGAAAAGAATTTTTGTTCTGTTGTTACTGGCGCTCAGTTCACAATTATCAGCACAAACCGACAGGCGGGCACAATCAACAAAGATCGCTGATGTACTGGCAAAATTCCCTGTGCAGAATAAGTATCAGCAAAATAATGTGATGAAGGAAATTTCAACATTTGGTGAAGCAGGACTTGGCCAGATGGTGGGGGCATATGCTGCTCAGGGAAAAGGTGATAATACTAAACTTGAATATGCAATCAACGGATATACCGCATATGTTAGTGAAGCGGGAAATGAAAAGTTAAGAGCCATTGCAGTAAAAACCTATGGCGCTGCGATACCTAAAATGCCTGATGATTATGCGGTGAATTTTTTGATTCAGCAATTGCAGGTGATTGGAAAAGATGATGCTATTCCTGTACTTACAACTTTATTGAAGAAAGAAACAGTGGCAGGTGGAGCAGCAAGAGCTTTGGCACAAATTAATACCCCAGCTGCTGAAAAAGTGCTGATGGGCGTTTTGCAACAATCCAAAGGGAAAACTTTACTCAATGTTGTGGAAGCACTTGGATATTCTAGGTATACTGCAGCATCATCAGCAATTGGTAAGTTGGCAAAATCGAAAGACGCCGAATTGTCTAAAGTATCACTAAATGCGCTGGCTAATATTGCCGATCCACGTTCTGCAGAGGTAATGGAAAACGCTGCAAAATTGCAGGGATATAAACCCGGTGTAACAGGTACAGGAGCGTCGTACATCAATTATATCAATCAGCTGAACAATACCGGCCAGCAGCAAACAGCTGCGAAACTATCAGATAAATTACTAAACGATCCACTTATCCAGGGCAATACGCAAATGCAAGCTGCCGCACTTTCAGCTTTAACAGCAGCAAAAGGAACCAGTGCTATACCAGTACTGGTAAAGGCGCTTGAATCGAACGATATTGCGTACAGGGCTGCATCATTACGCCTGCTGGAAAAATTCAGAAGTGCTGATAATAATAAACTGCTGGCTTCGAAATTCAGCGATTTATCGCCTGCTGCAAAAATACAGGTGGCAGGTTATTTAACTCAAACGGCCGATGCTTCGGTGATGCCGATGTTACAACCATTATTGAAAGATGCGGATAAAGATGTTAGAGCCGCTGCCATTACCGGGATCGCAAAAGCCGGCAAAGAAACTTCCATATCTCCGCTATTACAATTTCTGAAAGTAGCCGATGAGTCAGAAACTACAACTGTGAGAGACGCTTTGCTACAGGTAGATAGCCGCGATATTGGGAAGTCATTGTTAAAAGATTTTGATGGACTTCCGGAGTCAGGTAAAATTGCGGTGCTTGAAGTATTGGCGGCGAGAAGATCTGTAGAAGCTTCTCCCGTAGTATTTGGTATTTTAAGTTCCGGCAATCAGCAACTCCGCGGAACTGCAATAAAAGCGCTGCCTTCTGTTGTGGCGGGTGGCGATCTGGAGAAAATTTTCAGTCTTGTAAAAACTGCTTCACCAGAAGAAATAACGTTTGTGCAACGTGCAATAGTCGAATCCAGTGCAGGCATATCAGATACCGCGCAGAGAGCTGCACGAATCATCAGTCAGATGAAAAAGGAAGATCCTGCAAAACAAGCATTATATCTTGATGTACTGGCCGATGTTGGAGGCAATGATGCATTCAATGCTGTCGCCCACGCATACAATACCGGTGATGCATCAACGAAAACGGCTGCAGTGAAGGCGATGGCAAAGTCATCATTTAAAATGGCGCCGTCATTTTTGATAGCCACCAGCCGAAAGGATGCTGGTGGTGCGGCAGGTCAATTGGCAATTGCTGGATTTACTGATCTTGCTGCGAAGGGAAATTTTGCTCCCGCGCAGAAACTGCTGATGCTTACCGATGCGATGGAACTTGCCGGCGATGACAAAACAAAAAACAGGATTCTGCGTGAAGTTTCCCGCATGAGAATTTTTCCGGCGTTGGTATTTGCCAGCCGATATCTTGAGGTGCCGGCATTACAGCAGGAAGCGGCACAAGCTGTGATGCGGATTGCACTTTCTGATAAGGCGATGAATGGACCTGTTGTAAAAAATAACCTCAATAAATGTATCGCTGTATTAAAAGGGCAGGACAGTGATTACGAACGACAGGCCATCAGGGCACATCTTACAGAGCTTGATCCGAATAATGGATTTGTACCACTCTTCAATGAAAAAGATTTATCGGGTTGGAAAGGTCTTGTGGGTGATCCGGTGAGCCGTTTAAAAATGCCGGCAGACACACTGGCAAAAAAACAAGCTGCAGCCGATCTGCTGGCGAAAGATAGCTGGGTGGTTAAAAATGGTGTATTGGTATTTACCGGTCACGGCGATAACCTGGCAACAACAAAAATCTATGGTGATTTCGAAATGTATGTAGACTGGAAAATAACGCCTCAGGGCGATGCAGGGTTATATCTGAGGGGTACACCACAGGTACAAATTTGGGATACCAGCAGAAGGGAGGTAGGTGCGCAGGTGGGTTCAGGAGGATTATACAACAATAAGAAAAATATATCTAAACCATTAGCTGTTGCAGATAACCCGGTAAATGAATGGAACCAGTTTCATATCATTATGAAAGGTGATAAGGTAACCGTTTACTTAAATGGGATGCTTGTTACCGATCATGTTACACTTGAAAATTACTGGGATAGGGCTCAACCAATTTTTGCGAAAGAACAGATTGAATTGCAGGCGCATGGAACAGAAGTTTATTACAGGAATATTTTTATACGTGAACTGACTTCAACGGAACCATTTCAATTAAGTGCGCAGGAGAAAAGTGAAGGGTTTGATATGCTGTTTAACGGCACAGGAATGGATGCATGGACCGGCAATTTAAAAGACTATGTGATTGAGGATGGTGACATGGTTGTAAAACCTGGAGATGGTAGCGGTGGTAATCTGTTTACTAAAAATGAATACGGCGATTTCATTTTCAGGTTTGAATTTCAATTGACGCCGGGCGCAAATAATGGTTTAGGTATACGCGCACCGTTGGAAGGCGATGCAGCTTATTTAGGAATGGAATTACAAATACTGGATAATGATGCCGAGATTTATAAGAACCTCAAACCGTACCAATATCATGGATCGGTTTACGGAGTAATTGCTGCAAAACGCGGCTACCTGAAACCGCTCGGAGAATGGAATCAGCAGGAAGTAATTGTGAAAGGAACAACAGTAAAAGTGATATTAAATGGCGAAGTAATTTTGGATGGAGATATCGCTCCTTCGATCAAAAATGGTACTGCCGATAAACAGTCACATCCCGGCCTGCTTCGTAAAAAAGGTCATATCGGATTTCTGGGTCATGGATCAATTGTCCGCTTCAGAAATATCAGAATTAAATCTTTAGATTAACCGGCCGGGAAACCGGTTGCCAATTAAATTATAAGCTGTTATTTGATATTTCATCTAATATATCAAAATAACAGCTTTTTTATTTTACTGATTTCCAGTGGATTGCGGTTGAATATTTTTTGGAATGCTTTTTGGAAAACAGTAACCGGAACAATGACATAATTCCTGATTATGGATAAATCTTTTATTCTTATTGCTGAAGACGATGCCGACGACAGGCTGCTGCTGCAAACTGCTTTTTCAGAAATTGGCTTTAACGGTAAGCTGCAATTTGTTGCCAATGGTGAAGCGCTTTCGGATTATTTGAACACCCTCAATCACGAAGTTGAGATACCGGGAGTTATAATCCTCGACCTAAATATGCCCAGGAAAAGCGGTAGGGAAATTTTAAAAGAGATTCGTAGTAATAAAAAATTTCAGCAAATACATATTGCGATTTTCTCTACAACAAAAAATGAAGCTGAAGTAAAGGAATGCTTTGAACTCGGGGCGGATAATTATTTTGTGAAGCCGATCAATTATGAGTCATTGCTTCAATTCGTACGTGATATCTATGGAGTATGGCACTCAGTCTCTCTGCGATAATTTCATAACTTATAGCATCTTAAATAAGTCGCCGAAAAAATTGGTATGAAATTTACACAATAAAGTGATGTGTGAGGTGCAGGTTGTGTATAAATCACTCTGATCCTTACTTTTAGTGTATTCGTTGTAGTGACCTGAATTTTTAGGTTGTGGAATTTTATTCCCTTTGGGGAAAATTTTTCACGGCAATTATATTGAACCATCCAAATTATCTACATAACCAATTCTTATGATCAGTAAAAAAACCGAAGTTGAACTACTGAGAAAGCCTGCTGCAAAAAAAAATTCCACCACCCTCCCACGAGCCAAAAAAGACCATAAAAAATTAGCTGCCACCGAACCGGTATTCGTTGCGGATGATCAAATGGATTACCGTGAATTGCTCATGGTTTTAATGGAAGTAAAAAATGGCAATTTCACCGTTCGGATGCCTTTCGACAAAACTGGATTAGCCGGGAAAATTTACGATACACTTAATGAAATCATTTCTCTGAATGAGAAAATGATGATTGATTTTACGCGCGCCGGAAACACCATTGGTAAACAGGGTAAGCTCACGCAGCGCATTGATTTGCCGAATGCAAAGGGATCATGGAGTGAAGGTGTGGAATCACTTAATGTACTTATATCTGACCTGGTACATCCGATTTTGGAAATAGCAAATGTAATAAGTTCTGTTGCGCAGGGTAACCTGATGGACCAGATGCCATTAAAAATAGGCGGGAATACTTTGCAGGGCGAGTTTGCCACTATTGCAAAAGAGGTGAATGATATGGTGAAGCAGCTTAACCTTTTTTCAATGGAAGTAACCCGTGTGGCAAGAGAGGTGGGATCAGAAGGGAAGCTGGGGGGCCAGGCGAAAGTAAAAGGAGTGGCGGGTGTATGGAAAGACCTTACAGATTCGGTGAACCAGATGGGCAGTAACCTCACGGCACAGGTGCGCAATATCGCAGAGGTTACTACCGCCGTGGCCAAGGGTGATTTATCAAAAAAAATTACGGTGGATGTTAAGGGGGAAATCCTTGAATTGAAAAATACCATCAATACGATGGTGGATCAATTGAATTCATTTTCCTCAGAGGTAACGCGTGTAGCCCTTGAGGTGGGGACAGAAGGAAAATTGGGTGGTCAGGCACAGGTTCGGGGCGTTGCAGGAACATGGAAAGATCTTACAGATTCAGTGAACCAGATGGCCAGTAATTTAACCGGCCAGGTAAGAAATATTGCAGAGGTAACAACCGCCGTGGCGAAAGGTGACCTGTCACGAAAGATTACGGTGGATGTTAAAGGTGAAATTCAGGAACTGAAAAATACCATCAACACAATGGTGGATCAGTTGAACTCTTTTGGTAGTGAGGTAACCCGTGTGGCGAGAGAGGTGGGTTCGGAAGGAAAGCTTGGCGGACAGGCAACGGTTGAAGGAGTAGCTGGTATATGGAAAGACCTTACAGACTCTGTGAACCAGATGGGAAGTAACCTGACTGGCCAGGTGAGAAATATTGCGGAAGTAACTACCGCGGTGGCGCGTGGGGACTTGTCGCGGAAAATTACTGTGGATGTAAAGGGTGAAATTCTTGAATTGAAAAATACCATCAATACGATGGTGGATCAGCTCAATTCTTTTTCATCGGAAGTAACGCGTGTGGCACTGGAAGTGGGAACAGAAGGAAAACTAGGTGGACAGGCGCAGGTAAAAGGTGTCGCAGGTACATGGAAGGATCTTACAGACAGCGTAAATCAAATGGCAAGTAACCTGACCGGACAGGTAAGAAATATTGCGGAGGTAACAACTGCTGTGGCGAAAGGTGACTTATCGCGTAAAATTACAGTGGATGTAAAAGGGGAGATATTGGAATTAAAAGATACGATTAACACGATGGTGGATCAGTTGAATTCATTTGGTAGCGAGGTTACGCGTGTTGCAAGGGAGGTGGGTTCGGAAGGTCAACTCGGAGGACAGGCTGTGGTACCTGGAGTTGCAGGAACCTGGAAGGATCTCACTGATAGTGTAAATAAAATGGCCAGCAATCTTACTTCACAGGTAAGAAATATTGCGGAGGTAACCACTGCTGTTGCTACAGGTGACCTTTCACGTAAGATTGATGTGGATGTAAAGGGGGAGATACTTGAACTGAAAAATACCATCAATACGATGGTGGATCAGCTGCGCGGATTTGCGTCGGAAGTAACGCGTGTGGCGAGAGAAGTGGGTTCGGAAGGAAAACTCGGCGGTCAGGCAGAAGTGGAAGGAGTCGGTGGTGTCTGGAAAGATTTGACAGACAGTGTGAATGGTATGGCGAGCAATC
The DNA here is from genome assembly GCA_031425315.1 of Chitinophagales bacterium. Classification (GTDB taxonomy): domain Bacteria; phylum Bacteroidota; class Bacteroidia; order Chitinophagales; family Chitinophagaceae; genus Pollutibacter. The sequence goes on along the minus strand of JANPJC010000002.1, from coordinate 9,419 downwards.
TTACCGGCCAGGTACGTAACATCGCGGAAGTTACAACTGCCGTTGCCCGTGGTGACTTATCCAGAAAAATTACGGTGGATGTAAAAGGTGAAATCCTTGAATTGAAAAATACCATCAACACAATGGTGGATCAGCTTAATTCATTTGGTAGCGAGGTTACGCGTGTGGCGCGCGAGGTAGGTTCCGAAGGGAAACTCGGCGGTCAGGCCGATGTGCCGGGTGTAGGTGGAACCTGGAAAGACTTAACCGATAGCGTAAATAAAATGGCAAGTAACCTTACCTCACAGGTAAGGAATATTGCGGAAGTAACAACAGCTGTTGCCAATGGCGACCTTTCGCGAAAAATTGCAGTGGATGTAAAAGGTGAAATTCTTGAACTGAAAAATACTATCAACACAATGGTGGATCAGCTGAGAGGATTTGCATCGGAGGTAACGCGTGTGGCAAGAGAAGTGGGAACTGAAGGTAAATTGGGAGGACAGGCGAATGTACCTGGTGTAGCAGGAACCTGGAAAGATCTTACTGATTCCGTAAACCAGATGGCAGGTAACCTTACTGCACAGGTGCGAAATATTGCAGAAGTAGCGATCGCCGTTGCGAATGGTGATATGTCGAAGAAGATTACTGTTGACGTTAGGGGTGAAATTCTGCAACTGAAGGAAACCCTGAATACAATGGTGGACCAGCTGCGTGCATTTGCATCCGAAGTAACGCGTGTTGCGCGTGAGGTGGGCACTGATGGTAAACTGGGTGGGCAGGCTTTTGTACCTGGTGTAGCAGGTACCTGGAAAGATCTTACAGATTCGGTAAACCAGATGACTGGTAATCTTACGGCTCAGGTAAGAAATATTGCGGAAGTAACAAAAGCTGTTGCATCGGGCGACTTATCAAAAACCGTGGCGATTGATGTGAAAGGAGAGATCCTGGATTTGAAAAACACAATCAACACGATGGTGGAGCAGCTAAACTCATTTGCGTTTGAGGTTACCCGTGTGGCGCGGGAGGTTGGTACCGAGGGTAAATTGGGTGGACAGGCCGAAGTAAGGGGTGTGGCAGGAACATGGAAAGATCTGACCGACAGCGTGAACATGATGGCATCTAACCTTACCAGCCAGGTGCGCGGAATTGCCAAGGTGGTTACGTCGGTGGCAACAGGAAATCTTCGTCAGAAATTATCAATCAATGCCAAAGGTGAGGTTGCTCAGTTAACAGATACAATCAATGAAATGATTGAAACGCTGGCGTTGTTTGCCGACCAGGTAACTACAGTGGCGCGTGAGGTTGGTGTGGAAGGTAAACTGGGTGGTCAGGCGAGCGTGCCTGGAGCATCTGGTATCTGGAAAAATCTGACAGAAAACGTAAACCAGCTGGCACAAAATCTTACCACACAGGTACGTTCAATTTCCGAAGTGGCATCAGCAGTTACCAAAGGAGACCTTACACGAAATATACGCGTGGAAGCGAAGGGTGAGGTGGAAGCATTAAAAGATACTATCAACCAGATGATCACTAACCTGCGTGAAACAACGCTGCGTAACCAGGAACAGGACTGGCTTAAATCGAACCTAGCGAAATTTGGACAGATGTTGCAGGGCCAGAAAGATTTGCAGACTGTTACACAAAAAATTCTCTCTGAACTTGCACAGGTGGTGAATGCACATCATGGTGCATTTTATATTTTACGTCAGGATGAGGAAACACAGAATGTTAAACTCACACTTTTTGCCTCATATGCATACCGGCCCGATAAAAATATTCCACTTGAATTTGCAATAGGCGAAGGGTTGGTCGGGCAATGTGCGTTTGAAAAAGAAAGAATAATGTTGTCTAATGTACCTGACAATTATATTCAGATCAGTTCAGGATTGGGCAAAGCTAAACCGGCTAATCTCGTTGTTGTTCCGGTTTTATTCGAAAGCAATGTGAAAGCAGTAATTGAACTGGCGTCACTGGATGAATTCAATATGACACATCTTGGTTTCATTAGTCAGCTTACGGAAAGTATTGGAATTGTATTAAATACTATAGAGGCCAATACCAGAACAGAAGAATTACTTGCTCAGTCGCAGTCTCTTGCAGGGGAATTAAAAATTCAGCAGGAAGAATTAAGAAGAACAAACGATGAACTGCAGGATAAGGCCTTGCTGCTTGTAAAACAGAAGAATGAAGTAGAGGCAAAAAATAAAGAGGTGGAGGAAGCAAGGAGGTCGCTTGAGGAGAAAGCGGAGCAGTTGACGCTCACATCAAAATATAAATCGGAGTTCCTTGCAAATATGTCGCATGAATTGCGTACACCTTTGAACAGTTTGCTGATATTAGCACAACAACTTTATATTAATGCTGAAGGCAATCTTACAGAAAAACAGATCAGGTACGCAAAAACGATACATTCATGTGGTGATGACCTTATACAATTGATCAATGATATTCTTGATCTTTCGAAAATTGAATCCGGGTTTATTTCTGCAAATATTTCTCCTGTCAAATTCGCTGAAATTGCATCGTTTGTTGAAACTACATTTAAACCTATTGCAGAAGCAAGACATTTGAAATTCAGTATCGACATAGACACTAAGCTGCCTGAGATGATGAATACCGATTTACAAAGGCTGAATCAAATTTTAAAAAACCTATTGTCCAACTCCTTTAAGTTTACAGAAAAAGGTGAAGTGAGACTGAAGATATATGAGGCCAATAGAAATTGGAAACCGGGACTGCAGAGTCTCGATAATGCTTCAAAAGTTGCTGCTTATTCAATCAGTGATACGGGTATAGGAATTCCGCAGGATAAACAGAATATTATTTTCGAGGCATTTCAACAGGCCGAAGGATCAACCAGTAGAAAATATGGTGGTACCGGATTGGGATTATCTATAAGCAGGGGACTGGCAGAATTGTTAGGCGGTACAATAGAGTTAGAATCGTGGCCGGGAGAGGGTAGCACTTTTACTTTATTTGTGCCACTGAATGTTTCAACTGATATCATTATTCAAAAATTGCCCGTTTCAAAAGAAGCGATTCAGAAGCTTAGGGTGAGCGACAACGATGGTGATATCAATAATCTTCTCAATCAGCTCACCACGCCTTCGAAAGATGCAAGAAGTATGGCGCAGGTAAATGAGATGATCAATGAAACAGGTGATGACCGCAATAACATTCAATCGCAGGAAGAAGTTGTGTTGATTGTTGAAGATGATTTGCGTTTTGGAAAAATTATTGTTGAAAAAGCACATGAAAAAGGATTAAAAGCTGTTATTGCCGTTAGCTATTTTGATGTGTTTGATTTTATTAACAGATTTAATCCTTTAGCCATCACGCTTGACGTTAAACTCCCGGACACAAGTGGCTGGAAAGTACTTGATCTGTTGAGAAACGATTTAAACTATCGCCATATACCAATACACCTGATTTCCGGCGAAGAAAACAAATCACTGGCATTGAAACGGGGAGCCCGAAGCTTTTTGATGAAACCTCTTTCCAACCAGGTGTTGGATGATCTGTTTGATGACATAATAACACTGGGTAGAAAAGCGAAACGGAATATACTGGTAGTGGAAGATAACGAGATTGAATCGTCTCAGATTGCCAGGATACTGAAAGAAGATAGTATCAGCATCTCCGTAGCCAATACCGGTAAAAAAGCATTAAAGCAATTATCATTGCGCGAATATGATTGTATAATACTTGATTATACACTGCCGGATATTCCGGGTGAAGAATTGATTGGGCAGATTGCGGCAGCAAAAAATAAGCTCACTCCCATCATCGTATATTCAGCAAAGGATTTCAATAAAAATGAGTGGATCAAGCTAAGTCATCATTCCAATGCAGTAGTGGCTAAAGGGGTTAACTCGATCGAACATTTGCTGGAAGAATCTATTCTTCAGATGCATATCAATTATAATAATCTGGCCCCTGAAAAGAAAAGGCTCATTGAAAACCTGAGAAGAAAAGAAGACATTTTGATTGGTATGAATGTAATGGTGGTGGATGATGATGTGCGTAATCTTTTTGCGCTTACCACTGTATTTGAAAGATATCATATGAATGTTATAACAGCTGAAAGCGGTAAAGAAGCAATAGCTATTTTAAACAACGATAAACAAAAAGTTGACATGGTACTTATGGATATCATGATGCCGGAAATGGATGGCTATGAAACAATGCAGAAAATAAGAAGGGAACATAAAAATAGTTCCCTCCCGATTATTGCAGTTACTGCAAAAGCTATGAAAGGAGACAGGCAGAAGTGCATAGAAGCAGGTGCATCTGATTATATCACAAAACCTTTAAAAATAGATCAGCTATTATCATTGATGAGAGTTTGGTTCTATAAATAAAAAAAGGAAATGCAGGATAAAATACTTTTAGTTGATGACCGGGAAGACAATTTACTTTCCATTTCGCTCATTCTGGAACCTGATGGGTATAAATTTGTAAAAGCAAGATCAGGGCGTGAAGCATTGAAAGTGCTGCTGAATGAATATGACTTCGCTTTAATACTGATGGATGTGAATATGCCGAATTTAAACGGCTTCGATACTGCTTCATTAATTTATGAAAGGGAGAAACTCCGGCATATACCCATTATATTCATTACTGCAAATAATTACGGCGAAGAAAATATGTTCAAGGGCTACCGTACTGGTGCTGTGGATTATATTTACAAGCCCATTAACTCGGCTCTTTTGCGCACTAAAGTAGGCGTGTTTGTAGATTTGTATCGAAAAAATCATCGATTGCTGGAACAGGAAAAAAAGATGACTATAATAAATAGAAATCTTGAACGGGAAATTGCAGAAAGGAAAACATCGGAAGAAAAAATTAATGAACTCAATCATCAGCTTCTTGAATATATTGGCAGACTGGAAACTGCCAATACAGAATTAGACAGGTTTGCCTTTATGGCCTCACACGACTTGCAGGAACCTTTGCGGAAAATGCGTTTGTTTTGTGACAGGCTTTCCGTTAAGTATAAAGATAATATTGACGAAGAAGGGAGTATGTACATCGACCGGATACAGAATGCGGGCGCAAGAATGCAGGCTTTAATTGAAGATATTCTGGCTTTTTCAAAAATCGGTTTTAAAGATAGTACACCTGTACAAACTGATCTCTCAAAAATTATCAATGAAGTTTTATTGGAAATGGATGATTTCATCAAGGAGAAGAATGCTGAGGTGATTGTTGGTGACATTCCCGGGATGATGCTTATTGAAGGACTGATGTATCCCTTATTTCAGAATCTTATTAGCAATGCATTAAAATATAGCCGGAATGATGTGCCCCCTAAAATCAATATTTATGCTGAAATGGTTCCTGCTAACGGGCTGCAGGAAAATGCAATTTCCAATGGCGGATTATTTTGCAGGATATTTATTGAAGATAATGGGATTGGTTTCGATCAACAATATGCGGAGAAAATATTTGCTATGTTTTCACGGCTTCACCAGAATCCTGAGTACCAGGGCACCGGTATAGGATTGGCACTTTGCAAAAAAATTGTTGAACAGCACCACGGTTTTATTTCTGCCAGAAGCCAGGTGAATAAAGGATCTGTGTTTATTCTTTCATTTCCATTGCAAACACGGGCCAGCGTAAATGACATGGAATTCAAAACATCAAACCAGGAGAGAAGTTGATATTCAATTAATTATAGTATAGGTCGAGAGTCTCCAGATTCAATGGTTTCTCAAGTACTTTAACGTTAGAGAAATTTTGTAAATCGGGCAGTTCACTGTTAAATGCACTGATCAGTGTGAGCTTTACAGATGGATAACTGTTTTGAATGAAAGATGCAACGTTCCAACCAAGTCCATCAGGTAAATTATTGTCAAGGAATATTACATCAGGTTCAAGGGTCTTAATATTATCCAACCCAGCCTTTAACGTGTGAGAAAGAAATACATCAAATCCTTTGCGGGAATAAAAAGCCTGAAGAAGTAAGCAGAAATCCACTTCATCATCAATTATTAATATCTTCTTCTTTGGCATATAAGACGGCAATTTAAAAAAAATTATGGTTTGTTGTGTTAATTATAACGTATTAATTACTGAATAGATATGCCGTTCATAATTTAACTTAAGTTATGATGACTTATGAATTTATGGCATGTTATTTTAATGATGTAAGGCAGATTATTTCTCACAATTAAAAAAGAAAATTATGACAGCAAGAAACAAGATTATACTTGGCGTTATTGGAGCAGCAGCAGCAGGTGCTATTATTGGTTTGCTTATTGCACCGGAAAAAGGCGGCGATCTGAGAAAAAACATCCGCAGCACAGCAGGCGATTGGGCAGATAAATTTTCTGAATTACTTGCCAGTGGAAAAAAGGAACTTGGCAATTTAAAATCAACTGCCCGCTCTGAAGCCAATCATGTTAAAGCCAGAGCTGAAGACACATTCGGAAAAATATAATTCCAGCTATTTACATGTTTTTTTGATATAGAGGATGGTTTTGCCATCCTCTATATTAATGTTTTATTACTCCGGTCATCAAGTACTTACAGTGGCTGTATTTAACCAATAGGTTCTGATTTCATCAACAACTTTTAAGAGTCCATCAAAACTGGTCGGCTTAACTATATATGTATTGGCTCCCAGTTCGTAACAATAGCGTACCTCATTTTTATTTCTGGTAGTCGTAAATATTATTACCGGAATTCTTTTATAAACCGGATGCTGTTTCATAAAATGCAATACTTCCCGGCCATCTTTTTTTGGCATGTTGAGATCAAGCAGAACAAAGGCAGGAAAATGTTGATCCACGTGCTGAGTGACCTGAATGGCGTCAAGAAAGTCTAAAAGTTCAACGCCATTGTGCACAAAGTCAATTCGTTCAGCAAACTGGTTTTCCTGAAAGGCCGTTTGTAACAAGAATCTGTCGTCTTCGTCATCTTCAGCAATGAGAATAGAATATTTGCTCATATAAGAGGGAAATTAAACAATCTCTATTAAAAAAAAAGAAAACTGTTGCGGAATATTTACATAATAATTAATCATAACCCGTCAGAAAAATTGACACCATACTATATAAAACAAAAAAAAATGCAGCCCCCAAAAGACTGCACTTCATAACCTATGAAAACCATCCTAATTAAATACGCTTTATGTTTTCTTCACAACGCCGGCTAAAAGCGATAGTGCAAACAACACTATAAATATGAAGAATATAATCTTTGCAATTGATGCTGCACCTGCGGCTATTCCACCAAATCCTAAAATTGCCGCTATCACAGCAATCACCAGGAAAATAATTGTCCAACGTAACATAGCTTTAAATTTTGTAGTGAAATAAGACCCGGCCTCACTTTTACAATTATCGCTTCTGCTATATATAGGGTTAAATATTATGCCATTTTTTTTTAGCCTGAAATAGTCCTTAAAATGAAAGAATTCTGGGTAAAGTGTTACTCGTTTTTAAACATCATCTCAATAAATGTGGAAACTGCTCCATTCTAAAGCGCTGCTATTCATTCCTTGACGGGAAAATGCAGATGGAATGATGCCCCCTCTTCAGGCTTTGAAGTGGCCAATACGTAACCTTGATGATTAACCATTATTCTCTCGACGAGAGCCAATCCCACACCTTTGCCTGCGGGGGCCTTGTCGCCACTATGAAGCCTTCTGAACAGATGAAATATTTTCCTGCTGAATTCCTGATCGAATCCCATACCATTATCGCGTACTGTAATTTGGTAGTACTGAACAGCAGGATATCCAGACTGGCTGCTATCTGTCTCCAATAAGTTGCCGGTAATGCTGATGATCAACGGAACGTCGGGCTTTGCAAATTTTAAAGAGTTGTCGAACAGCGCACGGAACAACATAAATAATTGGGTGCGATACCCTTCAAGCGAAACGGGAAGATCGATCTCAACAGTAGCCTTTTTTAATAAAAGCTTCTCTTTCATCTCGTTACTAATATCTGCCAGCAATTGCGACATATCTACCCTCGATAATTTTTCATTACTCTGGGATAGGTTCATAAAATTGGAAAGTTCCTCTATCAATTCATGGATTCGACCAGCAGCCACGTTAATTCGCTCCACTATCAATCGCCCTTCAGGATTCAGGCTATCCTGATGACTTACCTTCAATCGGTTACTAAAAATTCTGATCTTACGAAGCGGCTCCTGGAAGTCGTGAGAGGTGACAAATGTAACTTGCTGTAATTCATCATATGCCCTGTTCAACTGTAATATTTTAGTCTGTAATTCTTTTTGATACTGATTTCGCTGATATATTTCTCTCAAAATCAGCGCAAAAGAAGTTACCAAAGTAATTGTTGAGAAAAGAAAAATCAGCTTAAAGTTTTCGGGTGTTTTTGCCGAATAAAAATCCTGCTTTGATTGACCCTCATCCCGGATGGCAACTTCCATTATCTTTATTTCATCGATTAACAGCCGGCATGAATCCATCAGCATTTTTCCCTTTTTTAAATTCGACAAGAATAGTTCTCCGCGGTCATGATGTGCCATCAAATTCTCCTGCAAGATCTCCATACGTTTACTGATAAGACTGCGAAGCCTGACAATCTTATTTTGCATTGCGAGGTTGTCTTTAGTAAGTGTTTGCAACCGCGCTGAACTGGGGCCAATCCTGTTTTTAAACCTATAATAAGGTTGAAGAAATGCAGTATCCTCACTCAACAGAAATCCCCTTTGTCCGGTTTCCGCATCTTTAAGATAATTTTCGAGTCGATTTAATTCCAGAATTATTTCGTTGGACCTCGTCACACTGTCCGACGTTCGCAACAGATTATTAATCCGTTGCTGAAAATTCACTGACAAAACCACAAGCAATACCAGTGAAACGATAAATGTTACTATTGCATAAGTAAATTTGGACCTCACAGCCTGGGAATTTTTTTCACGTTTGAGGAATTAATTCCCCAATTTTTGATATAGAAATGAATGTTCTTCACAATTGTTAAAATTAACAAAGTACAAAATTTACTATTTATATCCCGTTCTGCTGCATTTTTAGGGCAACTGTACAAAAAACCTCTCAGGTTTGGCATTTATGGTTTCTAATTTGTTTTACCATCAGCAAAATCACCAACTATGATCAATCAACTGCAGACGCAAAAGCAGCAGTACAAAATACTTCCTCAACAGATCCAGCTGCTTAATCTTTTTCACCTGAATATGCTTGAGCTGGATCAGAGAATACAGGATGAGATTGATGAAAATCCACTACTTGAGGAGGTTTCTTCAAACGATGAAATCGCTGTTGACAAAACTGAAAAGGACGTCGTACAGGATTTTCAGAATTGGGATGAGTATGGTTACGATGATATTCCTGATTATAAGAAGGAGTATGAAAATTATTTGTCATCTGAAAAGATTCCAGATCGACCTTTAGCTGAAACGCTTGATTTTCGCCAGGAATTGAAAAAACAACTTCGCTTTCT
>JANPJC010000001.1:0-21908 GCA_031425315.1 Chitinophagales bacterium | reverse complement strand
ATTAAAGTATCATTTTAAAAAAAATGTGCCGTTAGAAGGCTATTGAAAAATATGTTCGATTACTTTTGAAATTATTTAGGTTTTACGCATAATGTATAAGTTTCCAGTCGATTAAGGTTTTTCGTTTTTCTTTCATTCACACACCATTGCTATTACGGTGTTTCAATATTTCCAAGTCCGTTTTCTTTCATCAGAGATAATCCGTAGTTGCGTATTACTTCAACTACAGGCATTACCTTTTTACCTTTTTCCGTAATGCTGTACTCCACTTTAGGAGGTACCACGGCGTGCACTTTTCGTGAAATCAATTCATCCTTTTCAAGTTCTCTTAATTGTGAAGACAACATTTTATGTGATATATGTGGTAACGTTTTCTTCAGCTCTCCATATCGCATGGTGGCCTTATTTAGCCTCCAGAGTATGGGCATCTTCCAGGTTCCACCAATGAAATGTAAAGCAAATTCAACCGGATTGTAATACACTTTATGTTCATATATAAAGTCAGGCATAACGCTGTTATTAAGGATAAACAAAGATATCTATATGGCGCTTTAATAGCCATACTTTCCTAAAAGTTAGTATCTCACTAAAATGGAAAACAGTTTTAAACTGACTTATACCATCCAGTTTTGCATTACCGATAATAATCCGGTAACGCATCAAAACATATAGATATGTCGCACAAAAATTTAAATCCTGTAAACCCGTCAAAAATCAAAAGGGTGGCCATTGTTATTTCAAATCCTTCGGTGTCCACAATTACGGGATGGCCAGTTGGTTTTTGGTGGAGCGAATTAAGTCATCCTTATTATAAACTCACCGAAAAAGGCTATGAAGTAGAGGTGTTTTCCTATTTCGGGGGCAAATGTGAAGCTGATGCCATGAGTAATCCAGAAGATGCCAGTCAATGGCAGGCGGAGGATGTCATCAGTCGGGGTTATTTACATGATGCAGAATTTATGAAGATACTCGACAACACGCAACCTGCCGCAGCTATCGATATGGAAAAATTCGATGCAATCATTATTGCGGGCGGACAAGGGCCAATGTTCACAATGGAAAAAGCAAATGACGCAATACAAAAATTTGTTGAGTTTTTTGAAGCCGGCAAAATTGCTGTAGCACTTTGTCATGGCGTTGCAGTACTGCGATATGCAAAACTTTCTAATGGCGAATATCTGGCTGCAGGAAAAACAGTAACAGGTTTTGCTAATATCGAAGAAGATTTCGCAGACGAAGCAGTTTGGAGCATGGGGTTTTTACCCAAGGGCAGTCACCTGATGCCGTGGCGGATTGAAGACGAACTGAAGCGAATTGGCGCCAATTTCATTCAGGCAGGATTGTGGAAGGGTTTTGCCATCCGTGATGGGAACCTTATCACTGGTCAGCAAAATTTTAGTGGAAGTGAAACAGCAGATGTGCTGATACAGGCACTTGGTGAATAATACCAATGACTAACATTCAACTTCTAAAATTTTACAGTTGCATACCGTTATTAATAGTGAATGCAGTTTGGGCGCAGGCTCAGATCAATGAAAGCGATACTGCAAAATTTCAGTTACGTGTAAGCGCAGGTGGAAATTTTCAAGAAGGGAATGTGGAAGTGTTGGCTATTAAGAGCCGGATTGAATTTACTTATGCACCCATAAAATATTTCATTATCAAATCCCAGAATAGTAGTTTATACCAATCCTTTTCCACTAAAAAAGCAGATAACGATTTATTCAGCAGGAACTATTTTTATTATAAACCACAGTATAAGTTTTATCCATTTGCCATAACTTATATCTCCTCTAACTTTCGGAGAAAGATTGACACCAGGGTTTTTGGGGGCGCGGGAATAACCTGGCGAGTGCTGGATGATAAACGTAGTGTGATAAAGTTTTCTGCAAGTGCAGTGTACGAAACAACCAGTTTCAATTCGTCAGTTTATAATTTTAGCGAATACGATGGAACTGAACAAATCAACGTCTGGAGAGGTACATTGTATGTTGGTGGTTGGACATACCTTGTAAAAAACAATTTCCGTGTTTTTTATGATGCATACTGGCAACCTGCATTTATAAACCGCAAAAATTATAGAACTCAGATTGATATTGGAATTGACATTTCAGTATGGCAAGGGCTGACCTGTAACGCAATTTACTCTTTCACACACGAAAACGTCACTGTCATAAACATTAAGCAGGATGATCAGCTGATAACATTTGGCCTGGCTTATCTCCTGAAAAAGGATAAAAATTAATCAAGATGAATTCTACCTTATATTTTATTGTATTGGCTTTATTGGCAGGTATGATGATTCCTTTTCAAAGCGCAATGAATGCTCAATTAGGGAAGGCCATACAGAGTCCTTACTACTCAGCGCTTACTGTTTTTATTGTTGCTGTAATTGGTTTGCTAATTTACCTGTTTGTAATACAGTACAATATTCCACCGATGCAACAATGGAGTACTGCTCCAAAATGGAGTTACCTCGGTGGTTTACTTGGAGGGTTTTATATTTTACTCATTGTGATCTGCGCGCCTAAACTGGGTATTGGCAATGTTACAGTACTGGTTTTGCTGGGCCAGATTCTTTCCGCAGTAATGATCGACCAGTTTGGTCTCCTCAATTCACCTGTTCATTTGATGAACTGGAAACGACTGTTGGGTGTTATATTAGTGATTGCCGGTGTTTATCTTGTAAAAAAATATTAAAATAAATATGAAAATTGCCATAATCGGTGCAGGAAATATCGGAACTGCATTAGCTGAAAAATTAATTCAATCCGGACATACCGTTTTAATAGGAGCTAAATTTCCTTTGTCACACAAGACATTGAAGCTGGCTACCCTGATTGGAGAAGATCGGCTCACCAGTGTTGAAGCTGCGGTAAAACAATCTGAAGTAATTATTTTAGCAGTTCCCTTACATACTATACCTGCAGTTGCTTTATCGTTGGGAGATGTTAATGGCAAAATAATTATTGAAACAACCAATGCCTTTGGTAAACCGTTGCCGGAATACATACATGCCACTGCTGCGATAAAACAGATTACCCGGTCGGTGGATGTTGTAAAGTCCTTTAATTGTATTGGTGCGGAAGACATTGCCATTCCGGAATTCGGATCTCTCAAAGCGGATATGTTTGTGGCCGGAGATAGTTCTTCCCCAAAAATAATTGCAAGCCAGTTGGCTAAAGACATCGGATTTGAAAATTGTTATGATCTCGGTGGCGATGATGCGATTCCGTTATTGGAAAGCCTTGCTGTAATATGGGGTGCCCTTGCTTACAAAACCGGTTTAGGCAGAAGGATAGCATTTAAAGTACTCACAGATAATCATTGATCTGCTGAGGGATGAATACAACCTGTACATTTTCCAGATGTGGAATGTACAGGTGAGTTCTTTTTTTCTGTACGATACGATCTTTACTCCGCTTTATACTGTCGGCCATCGCGTCTTTTATCGTTGTATTATTATGTTCATGCAATCAACGTACACCTAATGCTTCCGGCTTGCATACGTGTCAGTGGAGCTCAGGTAATTTACACCCGATGATTATATTTCCTGCATTCATGAAAAGTAGTTAAAGTATTTATTCCGAAATAATTGTTGATTTTGTACTGTCGATGATAAATCGGAAATGAAATATTATGATACCGGAACTGTATTCTTATCTCTTTTCCTGGCCATCAATAAAACAGCAATAACGATAAGTGATAAAATAATACACAGGATCATGATATAGAAAAATCCCTTCGACAGATCCGAGGCTGCAGTTGTTGCAAGTGTGGTTTCTCCCATTGAATATTCAGGCACGATCCACTGTATAACATAAGCCTGCAGCACGGTAATGATGCAGATGATGGCGAGCATAATAAAACTATGTTTAAATGTAAAGCGGAAAAGGTCAGCCTCTTTCCCTATCAATCCTACAGCAGCCGATCCTATAGCAATGGACTGTGGAGAAATCATTTTTCCGGTTACCCCACCTGAAGCATTGGCGCTTACAGTTACGAGCGGATCTACACCGATCGCTTCCGCCGACGAATATTGCAGTTTGCAAAACAGTGCATTCGATGATGTATCTGATCCCGTTAAAAAAACACCCAACCAACCAAGAATAGGAGAAAAAAATGGGAATAATGATCCTGTTCCCGCTATCGCCATTGCCATTGTTATTGACATCCCGGAATTATTTGCCACAAACGCGAATCCAACAACAGATGAAATGGTGATAATAGAATACCGCAGCTGTTTTAAGGTTTCGAAATAAGTCCTGACACCTTGTTTTACACTTAAGCCGATCAATGGCAATGATATGATACCCGCGATCAGTAAACCTGTGCCGGGTGTCGACAGAAAATTAAATTCAAAAGGTTTAATCATTAAAGGCGACCCATCCGACTGAAGGATGGAATGCTGCAAACCGGGTATATCAAACTTTAAATATCCGATGGAGTTTAGCGCAGCCTTTACCGGAGCGAGGCCCCAGAAAATTACGATGGTGGTCATGATGATAAATGGCGACCATGCACGGAAAATCTCTTTGCCTGAATAGTTCTTTGTGGTATCAATGGTTTGTTTGGGTTCTTCTTTAAAGCGCCATGTTGTTTTTGGTCTCCAGAATTTCAACAGCAGCAACATCGAAATAATTGATGCCAGTCCTGCTACCACATCCGGCAACATAGGACCCAGGTAATTGGATGAATACCATTGAAAAAAGGCAAAGGATATGCCGGATACCATGATCGCAGGCATCACTTCTAAAGATTTTTTAAACCCCGCCATCAAAACTATCAGGTATATGGGAACAAGTACCGACAAAATGGGAAGCGTCCTTCCTACCAATTGTGAAATGGCCATTTCCGGAATATCAGAGACTTTTGCGGCAGCAATAATTGGTGTACCTATTGCGCCAAATGCAACTGGTGCTGTATTGGCAATCAGACAGATACCGGCTGCATACAGGGGGTTAAATCCAAGCCCCACAAGCATTGCGGCACTAATTGCAATAGGTGCTCCAAACCCGGTGGCGCCTTCCAGAAATGCGCCAAAGGAAAAAGCAATTAATATGGCCTGCAACCTCCTGTCGGGAGTAATAGATGCCATAAAACTTTTTATGATTTCGAATTGACCGCTTCGTATAGTTGTATTAAAAATGAATACGGCACCTATGATAATCCAGCAGATAGGCAACAAACCATAGAGTGCGCCGTACAATGTTGACAGCGAGACCAGTTTTAACGGCATGCCATAAGCGAAGAGCGCAACAAATGCCGCCACAATCACTGTTAAAAGACTTGCCAGATATCCTTTCATTTTTCTAATGATTAGTGCCCAGAAAATAAAAAGAATCGGGATGGAGGCTACCAAAGCTGACAACGCTAAATTTCCGAATGGATCAACTAACTGCGTATAATTCATAAGAGTTCTTTGGTTGATTTAAAATCGTGTCGGCTGTTCATACTTGCATGAACACGCTGAAATCTTCCACCCGACTAAAAAAAAGATTTAGTTCTGTTCAATTTTTTTTAATTGTACAATCACCTTGCGTACGTAATACCTGGTATTCATTTACTGACTTCCCGGGCAGTTGTAATTTTACCTTTATATTTTCAACCGGGATCAATTTTTTTAAAGGCCTGACTGACGATGATGTCGTATTGACCATTGAAAACACATATTCGCCAGGTTTCAGCAAAGATTTCGTAAGACCGAACTGAACACTCGAAGGTGCATTCGTTTCGATTGGTATTGCATTTGCTGCCAGCGCCCTGATACTTCGCAGCAAAAGATTCCTGACATCCTGATGGCCGTAAACCAAGACTATTTATAGATTACAAAAATATTTTTCATTAACGAAGGGCAAATGTAATATTCTATTGGCCACGCAAATTCATATTATGAAAATTTACCCGGTATGAAATTGTCATTTGAACCATTGTCCCTGCATTACCGGTAAGGTATCCTTAGTAATCACCATTCCTTCTGAATCCAAATACATTTGCGCAACGTTGTGATGATACTCGTTATATTAAATTAGCTTATCTACTAACCTAATTCGGATTTGCATATTTCTGACTATGCACCCGATCGTATTAAATACCCAGATAAACTCCAACTTTCGAGAGTGAATTTCCACATCAGCCGAGTCCTTTAAATATTCCCTTCTACACCAATCATCTATTCATGCCTGCTGTTACAATGTATTTTCAATTAAATGACTGCCTGAACGCTAAAGGACTAAGATTTGTTTTTATTTTAAATAGCTTGCTGAATGATTGAGAATGCTCAAAGCCAAGTTGGTAAGCAATTTCACTAACGGATAAACCTGACGTAGTTAAAGTTTCTTTTGCTTTTTCAATCAATTTGTTGTGTATGTGCTGTTGTGTATTTTGCCCGGTTACTGTTCGCAGCATATCACTTAAATAGGCTGGTGAAATATTGAGGTCTTGTGCCATCTTGTTTACAGTTGGCAAATCCAACGTTGTATTATCTTCAAAATATTTTGATAGCTTATTTTCAAATTTGGTAAGCAAATCATTATTTGCCATCTTCCGTGTAACGAATTCTCTGCTGAAAAACCTGTTGCAATAGTATAATAATAATTCAAGATTGGAAACAATTACATCCTGACTGTAAGTATCAATATTTGATTGATATTCCTGTTCGATATTTTTTACTAAATTCTCAATTGTCGTTTCTTCTTTGTCCGAAAGATGCAATGCTAATGGTAAAAGAATGAGTTGAGAATATTTAACTATATTCATGTACAGACAATTAAAAATGTTTAAAAGTAGTTTTGTCCCATCAGTAATTGTTCTTTTACTTTTTGGCTTTGCTGATATTTTAAAACCAGCTGGCAAAGATGCACTTGCTGCTCGAAAAATTATTTCTTGTAATCCGGGTATTTATTATTCATTGAAAGACCTTCCGAGAATAAAACATCCGCGACTGATCTACCCTGACGAAAAATCAGATTTTCCTATAGTGGTTGCAAATGAAAACAGGGTGCCTGCAGGTAAGTTGGAGAATAATGTGTTAGAGCTAAACCTTGAAGTGGTATGGAGCGATTTTTATCTTGAAGCAAATGACCACCCCGGCCTGAGAGTAGTCACTATTGCTGAAAAAGGAAAAGCTCCTTCTATTCCTGCTCCTTTAATACGTGTTAAGACCGGTACTAAAATACATGTTGTATTACACAACAAACTTACTGACTCTACCGCTACTGTGTTTGGATTACAAACCCGTCCTTCATCCGTTCCGGATAGTGTATTGCTAAAGCCTGGAGAAACAAAAGAGGTCAGCTTTGAAAGTGGCACTCCCGGCACTTATATGTATTCGATAAAGCTCGGCGGCTGGCCTTACTTTTTTGGGAATGAAGAACAGCAATTAGGCGGGGCTTTTATCATTGATCCTGAAAGTGGTTCACCGCCGGATCGTGTTATGGTGATAAATCTTTTCAGTACCCCGATCGATACTTCACTTTTTACAAATGGTAGCCTGGAAGCTTTAACGATAAATGGTAGATCATGGCCTTATACTGAACAGTTAACACCATCCGTTGGCGATACGATCCGCTGGCGTATTATTAATTCTTCTTTTCGTGACCATCCGATGCACTTGCACGGATTTAATTATACTGTGTTATCGCTGGGATCTCGACTTACCGATAGTATTTTTAAACCGGGATATGAACGCACGGTTGTAACGCAAACTATGCCCGGAGAAACAACCATGAACATGAATTGGGTTGCAAGCCGCCCGGGAAATTGGTTGTTTCATTGTCATCTTTCTTTTCATGTCACTCCGGAAATACGGCTGCCAGGTTCCGCTGAATTGGATCCGCCGGATCAAAAACAACATATGGCCGGCCTGGTGATTGGTATAAAAATAAAACCCGGACCCAGTGATCTGATCTCAAAAGGAGAGGAAAAGGATCTTAATCTTTATGCCAATGAATATAAAGCCGGAAGGTGGGCCCGCAATGGATTTTCATTGTCTCCTGTATTTTATCGGGACACGAATACTCAATCCACGCCGGGGCCCTTATTGATACTGAAACAATATCAACCCACTTATGTTACTGTTACGAACAACATGTCGTTCTCAACAAGTGTGCATTGGCATGGACTTGATTTAGACAGTTGGGCTGATGGCGTGCCTGATTGGAGTGCATCTGATGGTAAAATGTCTCCATCCATTCAGCCCGGAGAAAAGTTTACTTATAAATTGACATTGATGAGGCCGGGCACCTATATCTATCACAGTCATATGAATGATGCGCACCAGGTGGCCAGTGGATTGTATGGTCCCATCATTGTCTTAAAGGAAAATGAAGTCTATGATTCTAAAACAGATCATTATTATATTGCCGGTTGGAAAACTGCGCAGTTCTCTGTCCCATTCCCCACGCCCAAGGAGTTTCTGGAATTGAATGGAAGTTTTGAACAACCTACTCAAACTGTCCGGATTGGTGAAACACATCGTCTGCGCCTTATTCATATTGCCCCGGCTGGGAATATAAAACTAAGTATGCTGAAAGACAGCACACCCGTATTGATAAAGTTTATTGCAAAAGATGGAACCGAATTCCCACGCCAACAGCAAAGGTTTTTGACGGAAACTGAAAATTTTGGCGTTGGCGAAACAGCCGATTTTGAATTCAAACCATTAAAAGCCGGCGTTTACTCATTACAATTCATTTATGAAAGCGGTTTTTTTACCTGGACTCAAAAATGGGTTGTGACGAATTGATACAAAATAAATCATCTGCTAAAATTTATTTATAGCTATAATAATTTATAGAATTATCCATTTACGCCGTATTAGCTTTATAGGAGCATAAAATAAAAGTTCAAGCATTCTAACCAGATGTCTGTTTTGTTAAGGATAACTACTACCTAAAATCATTTTTTGGGCCATGCATGAATGCTGGTTAAGCTTACCGTGTATTTCTTTCTCTCACCTGAGGCGAGAGAAACGGAAAGGTATTTTCCAGTTGACATTTCATCGCTAACTAACAACATTAAATTGCCCGATTGACAGTGCGATCTAAATGGTTAATACCATAATTTGATATGTCTGCCGACACTTGGTTGGCTGTTCATCCTACCCACCAGATGTGGCTATCGGGACATCACAGCCTGAAGCAGGACCGGATTTTAACTTGCAACTTCGTATTACGACCTTGCCTTTGGCTGTTCACTTCATACTTCCCATTCCATACTTCGCACTTATTTTCAACCTCTGTTGGTGCTTCTACAATTTAATTACTTTTACCACCCATCTCCTTTCATTATCATTCACCACAACAACATACTGTCCCCTGCTGATGCGCGACAGGTCCAGCTCCAGTTTGCCATTACCAAGTCTTCTTGCAGACCAGTTCATCACTGCGGCACCATTGATATCAAGAAGCACTGCTGAGATCACTGAAACCGGACCATCCAGTTCAACAATACACCTGCCACTAACCGGATTCGGATACACGACCGGAGCGCTGATTGCCTGTTCCCTTGCGGTTTGTACTTCATTGTATCCCGTAATTGATCGCAGGGTGGTCTTCACCGTTATCGAGATTTCTTCCTCATCATATAGAATCGGTACGCCATTATCAGTAACACGCACTTTCAGTTTAAAAACTCCTATGGCTGCCGGGGTCCATTTAAACACTCCTGTCTTCGGATCAATCGTTGCACCTGCAGGTGGAGTGAGTAAAGAGAATGTTTTTGTCTGTCCGGCATCGGGATCCGTTGAGATTGCTGTAAATGTCATAGGCAATGCAACCTGTACAATTTTATTGCCTATTAAATTCAGAACGGGAGCAAAATTGGATACAACGGTAACAGAAATCAAATCCTCATCATATAAAACAGGCACTCCATTATCTGTTACCCGCAGTTTTAATATCACCACCCCAACAGTTGCCGGCGTCCACTTGAATACCCCGGTTAATGGATCGATCGTTGCACCGGTTGGCGGGGTGACTAACGAATAAGTTTTGGTTTGCCCCGCATCAATATCTGTTGCAGTTGCTGTGAAAGTCACCGGTAAACCAACCTTCACAATTTTAGCTGTTATAGTATTCAACACAGGAGCAAAATTAGTAGCCACACTGATGGTGATAGATTCCTCATCATACAAAGGAGGTGTACCGTTATCGGTTACCCGCACTTTCAGTACCACCACCCCAACAGCAGCCGGCGTCCACTTGAATACTCCGGTCAAAGGATCGATCGTTGCGCCGGCTGGCGGCGTGATCAGTGAAAATGTTTTGGTCTGACCAATATCAATATCTGTTGCGGATGCCGTGAAAGTGAACAGTAAACCTGGTTTAATATTTTTATTGCCGATCTCTTTCAGCACGGGGGCGAAATTCGTGGCGATGGTTACAGACACCTGTTCCTCATCATTTAAAACAGGAATACCGTTATCGGATACACGCACTTTTATATTCACTACTCCAACAGCTGTTGGTATCCATTTGAATATGCCCGTTTTGGCATCGATCGTTGCTCCGGCAGGCGGAGTGATCAGCGAAAATGTTTTGGTTTGCCCAGAATCATATTCTGTTGCTTTTGCCGTAAAGGTGAGCAATGTATTTACCCTTACGAATTTAGTTTTTATGGAATCCAGTACCGGCGCGTCATTGTTTACCGGCGTAACGGTGAGTGATACTTTTGCAGGCAGTGAAGTCACGCAACCGAAAGTCACTACGAAATAAAAAGAATCTCTTCCTGCATAATTCGAAGCCCCTGTATAAACGCGATTTGCCGTTGTGCCCGCTGTTACCGTCCCATTTCTGGGAGGCGTCACAACAGTATAGATCAGTGGTGTTGCACCGGTGCCGGTGAGCACGATAGGTTTCGCGACATCCTCTGTGGCCACCACCGTTTGCGGATTTGCAATGAGCAGCAGTTTCTTTTGCACAATCAAACTTCCTGATGCATTGCCTCCTTCTGTTTTCAGATTCAGGTGTTTCATTACAGAGAATACTCCGGCCGTGGTCATTTTGAAAATAGTACCTGATTTATTTGTTCCGCCAGCACTGGTAAGCCCGTATAAAATACCATCCGTTGCCTGTACAAGACTACCCTTTGGCAGACTTCCGTCCACAGCGGGGTTCAGCTGTTTCATCACTTTAAATACACCAGCTTCACTGATTTTGAAAATCGTTCCCCCGGCAAAAGTTCCTCCCGCACTTGTGGTGCCATAGTAATTACCGTCAGTGGCGCGGATCAGATCTCCAGTTGGCGAATTGCCATCAGTTAAACTGCTGAGTTTTTTCAGTATCGTAAAAACACCTGCGGAAGTAATTTTGAAAATCGCTCCGTTGCCTGTGGTCATTCCAAAAAAATAATCACCTGTTCCCTGCACCAGGCCACCCTCAGGATTTCCGCCATCTGTTACAGCTGATATATGACGAAGTACAGTCAATATTCCTGCCGTCGTCACTTTGAAAACGGTTCCAACCCCTCCGGTTCCGCCGGAACGTGTTGTCCCATATAAGTTGCCGTCAGTACCCTGCACGAGGCTGCCCTGTGGAAAACTGCCTTCAGAGAAACCAACCAGATGGTGAATGACGGTATACACACCAGCCGGAGTCAGTTTAAAAATGGTTCCTGAATTTGAAGTTCCTCCATCCGAAGTGGTGCCATAAAAATTACCATCTTTTGCAAGGAGTAAAGTTCCTTTGGGTGTTCCGCCATCTGTTGGTTTATTCAATGAGCGCACTACTTTATAATTATCGCCACAGATTCTGAAAATAGTGCCATTATTATAGACACCTCCTCCGGCGCTGGTTCCGAGATAACCATATTCAGCATCCTGTACCAGGCTTTCCAACGGTTCATTGCCGGTGATCCCTCCGTTGAAACTGGTGAGCAGTGTAAATACTCCGGTGGGTGTGATTTTAAAAGCGGTACCAAAAAAATTGGTGCCTCCTTCGCTGGTCATCCCATAAAAATTTCCATCAATCCCTTTCAGCAGACTGCCGAACGGGAAACCGCCATCTGTGGCTGATTTGAGTGAACGCAACACAGTGTATATTCCTGCGGGGGTGATTTTAAAAATGGTGCCGTTATTAAATGCACCACCTGATTTATTCATTCCATAAAAATTACCATCCGTACCAATAACCAGAGAAACGGCAGGACCTGAACCATCAGTTGCATAGGCAAGATGGCGCAACACAGAGAAAATACCTGCAGCACTTATTTTGTAAATGGTGCCATGTCCGTATTTGCCACCAGCGTAGTTTGTGCCGTACAGGAATCCATCTGCGGCCTGAACCAGGCCGTTCCTGTTGCTATAGCCATCGGTGAGTTGATTGATCTGCCGCAATACAGTGTACACCCCAGCCGGGGTTACTTTAAATATGGTACCGTTTCCATTGGTGCCACCACCGGAAGTACTGCCATATAAGTTACCATCAATGCCTGCAGCCAGGCTTCCATAGCAATAGGCGCCATCAATGGCCGCAATTGCACTAAGTGTTTTGATCACAGTAAAAACACCTGCGGGAGTTAATTTAAAAATAGTTCCATTACCTGTTGAACCTCCTCTTCTCGTGATGCCATAAAAATTACCATCCAGGGCAATTACCATTTGTCCGTTTGGATTGGCTCCATCGGTACCATAGCTGAAAGATCGAATAACAGAAAATACTCCAGCTGCGGTGAGTTTAAATATGGTTCCATATTGATTAGCACCGCCAATATTGGTTAAGCCATAAAAATTACCATCGACCCCCAGGGTTAAACTCCCGGTTGGATTTGCACCATCTGTCACTCCATTGAAATGATGCAGAACAGTTACAATGCCTGCAGGTGTTATGTTGAAAATAGTTCCGAAATTATAGGTACCTCCTGCGAAGGTCATTCCATAATAATTGCCGTCGTTGCCTTTGATCAGTGCGCCGTTGGGATTTTTTCCCCAATCAGTGAATAATTTCACTACTTTGAAATCTGTTGCGTTGGTCTGGATAGTGAAAGCAGTGCCTTTTCCTTCCACACCACCATTAGATGTAAGCCCCATCAGTGTTTCCTGTGATGACACCAAAGAAGGGAGCAGCAGAAAAAAGATATATAATACCGATTCAAAAAAACTGTGGGATTTTCCGGGAATTGTGATAGTAGATTTCATATCAGCAGTTTGATGAAAACATGAAGGACAATACAGCCATCAACCTAACCGCAGCCATTGAATTATAAACTGACGATATTGTGAGCGTCATACTTAAATACCGACAAATACCAACCGTTGCGGGTAATAAAACAATCAGAACCTTCGAAAGAAAAAAGCAGATAGAGCCAGAAGATTATAGCAGGACAATATTATATTTCGTGGGTGATTTCAGAATAGCTGCACCACGAAGAACAAGGTAAAGAATCAGTGAATCAGGCCGACTTATTTTTTTAATGTAACTAAAGGTAATGTTATTCATTCCTGTTGAAGAAATTTAATTAGCGGATTGCGGATTAACAGCCGCCCTTTGCCGGTGTTGCAGTTTATCGATAAAGGCTAAATAGTCGTCCAAAACCTGAAATCGACTTTTTGAGGGACGACTAACTACATTCATTTACATGAACAGGTTTTGCAATGGTTGCAACAGCATTGAAGCCTGACAGGAAGATCGCAATAATAATCAAGCCAAAATTAATTGGCAGTTTACCAATGACAAAGCGAGAGTTAAACTGAAAAAACTCTATCAGACAATATTAACTTAACATGAAACTAGATAAAGTCTAAGGTTTGCCGTACTAACATTTAATAGGCTCCCGTCACTTTCTCCCTAAATACCTCAAAGAATTGTTGCAATTGAAGTTTTCGAAGTGGCGGATGTAAATATTTGCCTTATTATCCATGTGTTTTAGTGGGCGGTGTCAATAATAATTGATTGGCTCACCAAACTGCTATATAAGAAATTTAAGTGCTTAAATTTTATTTCCTCCGATATTATAAAAGATTTTTACGGACAAATATTGATTTAATAATGGAATAATTTTTTAGACTTATCAAACAGCTGGCAAATGAATAATAAATTCCGCGCCTTCTCCTTCCTTTGTTTCTACTGACAACTCTCCATCATGTGCCTTGATAATATCGTACGCCAGGGATAATCCTAGTCCGGTACCCACCCCGGTAGATTTTGTGGTGAAAAAAGGCTGGAAGATTTTATCCACTATCTTTTGAGAAATGCCATCGCCATTATCCTTAATACGGATCTCAATTTTGTCGTCTTTCTTTTTAGTTCTTAAAAGGACAACTGGCTCGTATCCTGAAAGTTGCAGTTTCTTTTTTTCATTTACAGTATAAAAAGCATTGTTGAATATATTTAGTAGTACCCGGCCAATATCCTGTGGATTGACATTTATTTTTCCAATGGATTCGTCGAAGTCTGTTTTCAATGTGACATTGAAGGTTGAATCTTTTGCGCGTAAGCCCTGCCTGCCGGCCAGGCAGGCATGATAAGCCAACCGAAAATACTCATCCGCCAAGGTGTTAATTGCTGTTGGTTCTTTAATGCCTGTACCGTTATGGCTGTGTTGCAGCATGCTTTTCACAATCGCATCAGCACGTTTGCCATGGTGGTTTATTTTCTCTTCATTTTCTTTTATATCCTTAGCAATAGAAATTGCTTCATTTCTATTATTGGCATTCAACTCATTTTCCATTTCATCAATCAATTCCTTATTCACTTCGGAAAAATTGTTAATGAAGTTCAAAGGATTCTGTATTTCGTGAGCAATACCTGCAGTCAGTTCTCCCAATGATGCCATTTTTTCAGATTGGATGAGTTGTTTCTGCGTGACCTTTAGTTTGTTGTATGCTTTCTCAATTTCACGGGCCTGTTCAACTTCACGTTGCCTTGAACGTTCCCGTTCCCTGTCAATTACCCTACGGCGCTGAATCCGGTCAACCAAAAAAAGGAGGAATAGAAAACATAAACCATAAAAAGCATAAGCAATCCAGGTGCGCCACCACGGAGGCTGAATAATTATTCGAACAGATATTCCTTCTTTATTCCATATCCCGTCATTATTTGAAGCTATTACCCGGAATACATATTCACCGGGGCTAATATTGGTATAGCTGGCCAGTCGCCGGGTGCCACTGGATACCCACTCTTTATCCACCCCGACCAATTGATACTTGTATTGATTATTTGATGCATTCGTATAATTCAATGCGGAAAATTCAAAGGAAAAAAAATTTTCATCATGATTAAGTACAATTTCTTCCGATTCATTTTTACCTGGTATCGGTTTATCATAAAGTCTGAACTGTGTAATAACAACGGGAGGGATATAGGTATTGGGCTTTATCAGGCGTGGATCAAAACTGACCAATCCTTCGTTGCTTCCATAATATAAAATTCCATCCTTATCAATATAAGAAGCAGCTGAATTAATGGTTGCAGGTAAACCATCCCCCGTATTATAGTTAGTGAAAACGCCTGTACCAGGCGAAAATCTGGAAATACCATTTGTAGTGCCCAACCAAAGATTACCCTCGGTGTCTTCCTGAATCGATGTGATCGTATTGGCTGCAAGTCCATGCTTTTCAGAGAATGTGGTGAAGCTTTCAGTCTCATAATTAAACAGGCATAAACCCCCTCCCAAGGTACCGAACCAAAGATTTTTTTTTGAATCTTCATATATGGAGATTACCACACTGGTGGAAAGCCTCGTGGAATCATGCTGGTCAGGAAGGAAATGATCAAATATGCCGGTGCGTTTATCCAGCCTGCTTAACCCGACACTACCGTGCCCCACCCAGAGAAAACCTCTGTTATCCTCAAGTATAGCTAAGATTGCATGGTCACCAAGCCCCTGAAGATTTTTAGCGTTATGACGATAATGAACAATTTTCCCTGTTCTGGGATCAAACATTTTTAATCCATTGTCGCCAGTACCTATCCAAATCATTTTCTGCCTGTCTTCGTATATTCTTGTAAAATTCTCCACATCATTGTTGAGTATTCTGAGGCTTCCAGAGTGTAAACTATCAGGTATAAATTTTCTCCGTTTAGTATTAAATAAGGTAAAACCGGTTGTTCCGAGAATCCAGATATCACCGTCAGAAGTTTTAGCATCCGGTACAAAACGAATGGAGTTATTCCCCAGATTCCCAAGTTTTTTATAGTCATATTGGTAGCGGGTAAACTCGCCTTTGTTTTTATTCAAAGCGTTAAGGCTACCGACATCGGTGTCCACCCATATAATGCCCGAATTATCCCCGGTAATATTATTAATTGTATCACTACTAAGGGAAAGGTCATTGAACGGATCGTGTCGGTAAATGCTGAACGGTTTCTGGTGAGGATCTAATCGGTCAAGGCCGTTTCCCATATTACCGACCCACAGTATGCCTGAGCTGTCTATTAAAAGTGAGGTAACCAGATTTGCACCCAGGCTTTCAGGATCATTAGGATCATTAAGGTAGCGTGTAAACCGTGTCCGGTCCTTATTGAGTTTATTCAATCCATTAAAAGTACCGATCCATAAATTTCCTGCTGTATCTTCTACTATGGATTGCATAAATACTGCGTTGCTGCTGATAGAATTTGAGTTGCGGGGATCATGCAGGTAAGTAGTAAAAACACCTGAAGTTGTGTTTAAGCTTATTAATCCTCTTCCATGAGAACCCCAGCCGCTTATTCCAATCCAAAGCAATCCTTGATGGTCCTCAAAGATAGAAGAGACTGAATTGTATTTTGAACTGTCGGGATTATTGGTATCTGCCAGGTAATGCTCAAAATTAATTATGGAAGGCCCGTTTCCTTTTCCTGACGTGATATTCAACTTATGTAAACCACCATCATCTCCAATCCATAGTGTTCCGCTGCGGTCTTTGAAAATACAATAGATATTATTATGCGTATTTAACGTATCCGACATCTGTTCATACCCCAAATCGTATTTTTCAGGAAAGAATGTACCGGTTTGTTTATTGAACCTCCGCAATTCACCGAGGTAAGTGCCTACCCACAGATAACCTTCATTATCCTCATTGATTGCAGAAACAGACCTAAGTGGATGAACTAAACTAGTAGAGTCACCCGGTGGTTGATAGTGTGTAAATTGTCCGGTTTTCCGGTCAAATTTACTGATTCCGCTTTCCGTCGTTCCTATCCAGATCATACCGTCGCTGTCCTCCCATAGGGAAAAAATGACATTTTGAATCAGAGAACCGGTGTCCTGTGGCGAATGCTTATAATTTATAAAATCATAGCCATCGTATTTCATAAGGCCATCATTAATACTAAACCACAAATATCCTTTTCTGTCCTGAAGCAGATGTCTGACGTAATTATGGCTCCGCTCGTTTCCAAGAGAATAGTGTTCAAACCGGAGTTTCTCTTTTTGGGCACAGACTGAAACACCCATGGATGAGAAAAAAAGGAGAAGAATAATTGATAAACAAGGCGTTTTCATTTACCAGAAAATTTATGATGAACGTTGAATTTATATTTAGCAGCAAAATCGTTCTCTCTCATACCCATTACACTTAGCTTAATGTCTTGGTGCACTAAACACAATAAAATTCATTTCACATTTGCATTCCTATTCTCCAGGAACCTGCAGATTAGCATCGGCAGGAATACCATTTGCAGTACTTCCCAAAAATGAAATCGTTTGTTTATATTGAAATTATACTAGGATAATGTCGACGTTTAAAATCGAAAACAATATACCATGCTACCATTTCGGAGCGATAATTACTTCAGCTCCCGAACTACTCGCCTTTATATTTTCGATTTATATTTTGTCTGCTTTCGACCATTTGAGAAGATCAATGGGTACCTGTTATTTGTCAGAATTACGCTCAGCATTTGACCGTAGTATATGACATTCATATTGCTAAAAAAACCATTATGCATTTAGTCAACAAAACTAAATCTTCATATGTCGGGAAGAGGGTCGGATATTTTCTGTATGATGTCTTGACCCGAACCAGCAACTATGTTGTCCATACAGATACCTGCTCACGGTCTGCTATACATCCTGTGGTACTGCAGAGGGCGATAACATTCAATAGAAAGTTAAAGAAAATTAATTATAACGACGTAGAATTGATATTGTCCACAAAAATTGACAAAACCTTATATACTCGCCACGAGGGTGAGACGGAAACGAATAACCTACAACCATCAACGCCTGATTAGTTGAAGCCAACACACAAAAGGGAGAATGTAAAAAGGATTCCATCTAAAAGCGTATTTTATGTACATCCCCTTCGCCTATATTAGCAAAAAGGAAAGCAACCCATTATGAACAGGAAAATTAAACTTCTCTGGAAACTCAGTGATGAAATCAAAATTTTCATAGGCTGAAAATTCAAATATCATTTATAAAGCGACTATGATAACATGGTTATTTATCATCATAAATATCACCAAAAATCTTAAACCTTTAATAAGCTTTTTTAGAATGAGTGATGCACATTAATTTTATTCATGCCTGCTATTAAACTATACTTTCATTTTCAATTATATGACTGCCTAAACTCCAAAGGAGTAAGATTTGTTTTTACTTTGAATAACTTGCTGAAAGATTGCGAATGTTCAAAGCCAAGTTGGTAAGCAATTTCACTCACTGATAAATTGGATGTAGTTAAAGTTTCTTTTGCTTTTTCTATCAGTTTGTTGTGTATGTGCTGTTGTGTAGTTTGTCCTGTTAAAACTTTTAGCAAGCCACTTAAATAATTAGGGGATATGTTTAATTTGTCTGCAATAAGTTGTACTGTCGGAATACCTTTGCTTATTGAAGTATCATTTTCAAAATATTCTTTCAATACATCTTCCAGCCTTTCAAGAATTTTATGATTGGAAAATTGAAAAAAAAATTTACATGGAGTAAGTTGTATCCAAAATGGGGTTTTATAGTCTTATTTGTTATTTGCAGTTTGAGTGAATTATTTTAATCCTAATTCATTTATTCTCAAGTTAATTATCCGCCAAATCAACAAAGTGCATATAAATTGATATACAGGATAAGCAACAATTTACCAGGGCATTCAGAAATTATGCAGGGGGCTTGTAGTCATCAGGATAGATCAGTATTAATTTTCCTCAAAAGAAAACACAACCAGGTCAAGCTACTGCTTTTTTGAAGTCGGTGGATATGCTGTATTAAATAAACATGTAAAGAAAGGAACGTATGAAATGCTACCATGTATTGATGATTGCAGTAGTATGAGTATCCGTTCACAACAATTGCAATTTATTTTGCGGGCATCTCAACAAATAGTATGCACAAGCGAAAAAGATATCAGCTTCCTTTTCAAATCAGTCGATAACCAACGTGCTGTATTGCCTGTCAGCACTGTGTTGTGTAAAATTGTAGAAATGTCATGGTCTGATTTTGTAACAGAAATTATTGCTTTCTTATATGAAAGAAAGTTAACAAAATTTGAATCTACTAATGTTCCGTCTTAAGTCTGTGTGGTCGTCCGTTACACTCGCCACCAACTTGTTGCTTACCAAATTATCGTTACGGTTCCTTTTTCGGTCTTTAAAATATCTCCTTCGAATTGGTAAGTACAGAGCCATGCGAAAACACCGCTTTGAAGTTTACCGGCGAGCTTTCCGTCCCAGCCTCTCTGCACCTCACTTGTTTGATAAACTGGTTCACCCCAGCGGTTATAAATAGTAAATCTATATTTTATGACAGTACCAAACAGCAGGGGGCGAAATACATCATTTTTTCCATCGTCGTTTGGCGTAAAAGCCGATGGAACATAAAAACCTTTCATGCAATTTTTAATATCCACTATAACGGAATCAATGCCCTCGCAGCTATTGTTATCTTTTACCTGCAGCCAATAAATACCTGGTTGGGTGATAGTAATAGCAGAAGAAACGCTTCCCGTATTCCATAAATAGCTATTGAAAGAAGAAGGGGCTTTTAATAGTAAGTTTCCGTAGCTACAGATTGCTGTATCGCCAGGTAAAAAGTCCGTTGGTGCGGCATGCAGTGTGGTAATGGTTGTAGAATCATGGCCCCTGCATCCGTTAGCATCGGTCACACTTACTGCATATACTCCGGTACTATTTACGGTAATGGTGGATGTATTTGCTCCGGTGTTCCATACATAAGAACTAAAGTTACCAGCATCGAGTGTTTTACTGGTACCGGTGCAAAGCGTAGGTTGCTTATCAAGACTGACTACCGGTAACGGAAAGACGCTGGTTACTTTTGCCGTATCATAACTCTTGCATCCGTCCAGTGTGGCTCCAATAACCGAGCGTACACCAGGTGTCTTAACTATTATTTGATTTGAAGTCTCGCCACTACTCCACAAGTAGCTTTGAAATGCTGCTCCCGCATCAAATAGCACACTATCGCCAAGGCAAAAGCTTTTATCACTTCCTATATCTATTGCAGGAGAATAATTCACTTTGATGCGGACAGTATCATAAGCAAAACAACCCGGTGTTTTCTCCGCTTTAATAAAATAGGATGTATCTATGAGTGGATTAACAACCACGTTTTGTGAAGAAGTGGAACTGATGTTGTACTCATTGCTCCAGGTATAACTGATAAAACCGGGCGGCGCAGAGAGTCTTATCGTGTCGGCATTGCATTTGGTCCTGTCAGCTCCGATCGAAATAGGAACAGCTGATGCCTTCCGGACGGTTATTGTATCTGACAAAATATTGCCGCACGAATCGGTAACGGTGATCCAGTATTTGCCGGGCTGTGAAACCGTATAGGTTGAATCTGTTGATCCGTTGTGCCACTTGTAACTAAGAAAGTTACTTCCCGCATGTAAATTGAGGTTGTTGCCCGAACACAGTGATGTATCAGCTCCGAGGTTAAGAACGGCAGAACTGGAAGCGGCTGTGACGATAATTGAGTCTATCACGGGATTGCAACTGTTCTCTAATAACGCATAGATAGTGTACTGCCCAAAAGAAGTGATACGAACGGTAAGATCAGTATCTGTTTTTGATAATATCTGAACACCACTGGGAACTTGCCACTTAGTCGGTATTGAACAACCCGTAGTTTTGGATGCACGATAGGTATAAGTTTGTTTAAGGTCACACAAACTGCCCGTTCCATTTATTTTAATGAATGCACAGGAATCAAAAAAGTCGGGGCATTGGTAACGCATTTGGGCATAATAAATATTGGGAATAGTAGCACCGTTCACGGCTACTAGGTTTATGCTGGTATCTTTTATCCAGCTAATTGGAAACGACAATATTTTTTCAGGAATAATGGTGTTTGAGGAGACATAAAAATCACAGGAGTTCGAAAGGTCTGGCCCTGAGGAATCAAATTTGGCAAACACAAAGTTTTCGTCTGGGTAATACGCTTTAAGTAGGTGATTCGGCTGGTCGCCCAGTGAAGCCAGTGCCTCGTTTTTGCCTGCCGTGCTGTACCAAAACCGTTGACGGTTGGTGCTTGCTGCAATGTTCCAGTCGATTACATCTGAGGTATCAACCTTTTGCCAATAAGAATGGTAAAAATAGCCAGGCTGCAAGTCGATAGGTTGGTAACCACATTGGGTGAGGTACAATTTGTTATTGGATAACGGAATTACATTACAGGTAAAAGGTGCCAGCAAAGATTCTTTAGGTAATACCAGCCTTGATTTCAGAACATTCCCAAGGGTATCAATGAAATGATATGACTGACGTGCATTTTCGCTACCCAGATAGCCCGTTCGGATATCATTTAAAAGCAGGTTGCTTCCGTATGCATACATCTGCTGAAAAAAATTACTAAAGCCGACCGCTCCAAACGTTTTTGACCAAACGGTTTTTCCGTCTGACTGATTTAGCGAGATAATAAAGCCATCCCTGTTGTATTCGCTGTTATAAGGAGCTTCCTGATTAGGATTCGAAATGTAGCCTGATATGAAAATCCGTTTGCCGATTTCGGCCATACCAAGGGGGCCAATC